>DATIDO010000105.1:0-10836 GCA_035456245.1 Polyangiaceae bacterium | reverse complement strand
GATCGTCGAGCTCGAGCTGAGCGCCGAGGAGAAGGCCATGCTGGAGAAGAGCGTGCAGAGCGTGCAGTCGGTCGTCGACGTCGTGAAGAAGTCGGTCTGAACCGCCCACCTCGAAGGAAAACCAAGAAATGAACATCCACGAGTACCAGGGCAAGCAGATCTTCGCCCGCTACGGCATCCCGATCTCGCAAGGCATCCCCGCGTTCACGGTCGACGAGGCCGCCAAGGCTGCCGAGAAGATCATCGCCGACACCAAGAGCGAGGTCGTCGTCGTCAAGGCGCGGATCCACGCCGGTGGCCGCGGCAAGGGCGGCGGCGTCAAGGTCGCCAAGGGCCTGGATGCCGCCAAGGCGCAGGCCGAGAAGATCCTCGGCATGCAGCTGGTGACGCACCAGACCGGCCCCGAAGGCCAGAAGGTTCGCCGCCTGTACATCGAGCAGGGGCAGGACATCGCCCGTGAGCTCTACGTCGCGCTGGTCGTCGACCGCGAGTCGCGCCGCGTGGCCGTCATGGCTTCGACCGAGGGCGGCATGGACATCGAAGAGGTGGCCGCCCACACGCCCGAGAAGATCCTGACGCAGTACGTCGATCCGCTGCTCGGCCTCACCCCCTACCAGGCCCGCAAGATCGCCTACTCGCTCAAGGTCGGCGAGGGCACGCCGGATCCCAAGGCCACCGTCAACGAGGTGGTGAAGCTGATCCTCGCGCTCGGTGAGCTGTTCGTGAAGGAAGACTGCTCGCTGCTCGAGGTCAATCCGCTGGTCATCACCAAGCAGGGCAAGGTCATCGCGCTCGACGCCAAGATCAACCTGGACGAGAACGCCGAAGGCCGTCACCCCGAGTGGGACGCCCTGCGCGACACCGACGAGGAAGATCCCGTCGAGCTGGAGGCCAAGAAGACCGGCCTCTCCTACGTCTCGCTGGACGGCAACATCGGTTGTCTGGTGAACGGCGCCGGCTTGGCCATGTCCACCATGGACATCATCAAGCACTACGGCGGCGAGCCCGCGAACTTCTTGGACGTCGGCGGCGGCGCCAACAAGGAGCAGGTGACCAAGGCCTTCAAGATGATCCTCTCGTCACCCAAGGTGAAGGGCATCTTCGTCAACATCTTCGGCGGCATCATGAAGTGTGACGTGATCGCCGACGGCGTGGTCGCGGCGACCAAGGAGCTGGGCCTGAAGGTGCCTTTGGTCGTGCGTCTGGAGGGCACCAACGTCGAGCAGGGCAAGGAAATCCTGCGCAACAGTGGCCTGGCCATCCAGGCTGCCGACGACATGGGCGATGGCGCTCGCAAGATCGTGGCAGCCGTAGGCTGATTCCCGCGGAAGAAAGCAAGAGAACGAAAATGTCCGTACTCGTCGGTAAGCAAACCAAAGTCCTCTTCCAGGGCATCACCGGCTCCGCCGGTTCCTTCCACGCCAGTCAGTGCATCGCCTACGGAACCACCGTCGTCGCCGGCCAGACGCCGAACCGCGGCGGCCAGGTCTTCGAGGCAGCCGGTCCCTCGGGCGACAAGGTGAAGGTCCCCGTCTTCGACACCGTCGCCGAGGCGGTCAAGCAGACGGGCGCCAACACCAGCTGCATCTTCGTCCCCCCGCTCGGCGCGGCCGACGCCATCCTCGAGGCGTTCGACGCCGGCATCGAGCTGGTCGTCTGCATCACCGAGGGTATCCCGGTCATGGACATGGTGAAGGTGCGTCGCGCACTGGAGACCAGCAAGAGCAAGCTGATCGGGCCCAACTGCCCCGGCATCATCACCCCCGGTGAGTGCAAGATCGGCATCATGCCCGGCCACATCCACAAGCCCGGCAAGATCGGCGTCGTGTCCAAGTCGGGCACGCTGACCTACGAGGCGGTGGGCCAGCTCACCTCGCTCGGCCTGGGTCAGTCGACCTGCATCGGCATCGGTGGCGATCCCGTCGCGGGCCTCGACTTCATCGACGTGCTGAAGCTGTTCAACGAAGATCCGGGCACCGAGGCCGTCATCATGATGGGCGAGATCGGTGGCAACGCCGAGATCCTGGCCGCCGACTGGATCAAGAAGAACATGAAGAAGCCGGTCGCGGGCTTCATCGCCGGCGTCACGGCTCCTCCCGGCAAGCGCATGGGTCACGCTGGCGCCATCATCAGCGGCGGCAAGGGCACGGCGGTCGAGAAGATCGCGGCGCTCGAGGCCGCTGGCGTGAAGGTCGCACCGACCCCCGCCGAGCTCGGCAAGACGCTCAAGTCGCTGCTCTGAACGGCCTGCGGCCGACGCCGCGAACCAGCAAAGAATGGCGTGTTCCTCTCGGGGAACACGCCATTCTCGTTTGCTACGGAGCCCAGGCGAGAGCAGTTCGTGATAGCATGCACTCATGCGCCCTCGCTCGCCGCTCTCATTCACGCTGTTCCCGCTCGTTCTTGCGGGCTGCGCTGCACCCCATCCGGCTGCCGAGGCACCCCCCGGCGAAAAGACTCGCCCCGAAGCGCCGCCACCGGTGGAAGCCGCAGTCCCCGAACCAACGTCTGCACGCAGTCCCCAGTTTTCCGAGGCGCAGAAGGCGCAGCTCGCGCTGCTCGGCCCGGTTTGCACCACTGCCTACCACTTGGACCAAACAGGCCAGGTGGATCAGGTCGGCTGCAGCGCCAAAGAGCCATCGAGCACACCGGTGGCCGCCGAGTACGTGAGCCCCTACGGGAACAGCTGGGAGGGACATTTCTCCACTCCGACCGCGGACGAACTATTGATTTGGTTCACCGACGGAACCTTCCGATTGTCGACCCGAGCAGAGGGCAAGATCACGACGCTGCTCTCCCGACCCAGAGCTTTCGATGCTCGCTGCACGAAACTGAGCGGTCCGGGCCACGTGGATCTGCTCGCCTGCGAGGGTGAATTCTCCACAACTGCTTTCGCGCCACCGGGGCATTTCCACGTCCTTCGCTTCGGGGAACGAATCCAGCCCAATGGCTTTCTCAATGTCGTCTCCGTCGCCGACTTCACCGGGGCTTCGGGAGCGGAACCTTGGTCGGGCCTTTGCTACGACAGCCTGGCCGTAACCTACGAACTGAAGGGCCTCGCTGCGGTCAAGAACTCCAAGACGGGAGCCGACGACCTGAAGGTCGAAATCGAGCGCAAGGGCTGGCTGACCAGGGAAATGACCGCCGCGCGCAAGCAGAACGCCGAGACCTGCAAGAAGGTCGAGGAGGCAGCCGGCCTCGAGGTGGAGCTGCCACCCGTGCCTAGCAAGGTCTTCACGTTCTTGCTGCCCTTTCCGAGCCTGAACTCGCCCGATCTGGCCAAGCTGAACAAGGAATCCGAGGACGAAGACGCCCGCTCCATGGAGAGAGACCGAAAGAAAGGCATCGCGCGCTGAGCGCTCGCCCTGTCGGGGCTTCTCCGCTCGTGCAAGCCTGCCGGCGTGAGGCACCTTCAGGGCATGGCTAGTGCACCTCTGGAAACCGAGATGTGCGCCAACGAGGCAGGGAGCGCATCGAAAATGCGCTCTGGATCGTGCCTTGGTGTTCTCGGACTGATCTGGCTCGGGTCATGCACGCTCGGCTGCGGCGCACCCCAAGCGCCCGCCGCTCCGCCGTCGGCGCCACCCGCGCAAGCCACACCAAACTGCCCGCCAACCCAGCTCGACATCCGGCTCGCCGCGCCGTCCGTCGGTGACTCGCCCAGCGCCGCCGGACTCGACGGGCCAATAGTCCTCGCGCCCTCCCCGACCCCACCAGCAGCCCCTCCTGCACCACCGCGGCCGGTCTGCGTCGTGCTCTCCGTGGGCGCCGAACAGGGTCTGGCGCACATCGGTGTGCTCAATGCGCTGCGCGAGCGTGGGGTGCGGGTCGACTGCGTGATCGGCACCAGCATGGGCGCACTGATTGGAGGCCTGTACGCCTCCGCGCCGGAACGCGACCTGGCGGGACGCTACCGAGACGTGTTCGAGCTCTACGCTGGCGTGAGCACCAGCGGCGTCGGCCCCAAGACGAGCGACCTGTGGTTCGCTGCCACCACCCTGTGGGGTACCCCCAAGGCCTGGGAACGCATGCAGGACGTCCTGCGCACGTACTTGGGCAGCGCGCGCATCGAGTCCTTGCCGGTGCCCTTCGTCACCGTTCATCAGCGGCTGACGGACACCGGCGCGCGCTCCGAAACGGTCCGGGGAGGCCGCCTGGCCGACGAGATCGCGGCCAGCATCGCCAACCCGCTGATCTTTCCCGGTATGTCGATCCAACGCGGCACGCTGCTCGATCCAGGCCTCGATCGAGTATCGAGCGTCGCGCTGGAGACTGCCTGCGAGGCCTTCCCGGACCACCAGTTCGTCGTCAGTAACGTGACCCCGAGCGCAGTGTTCGTCTCCGAGCGCATGCTCTGCCAGTACCAGGAGCTACGCTTCGGCGGTGTCGGTGTCGATCGACTGCACGCGCTCACGGCCCGCGATCCCGACTTCACCCGCCTGGTCCGCGCCGGCTACGACAAGGCCCAGCGAGAGCTCGACTTCGGCCGACTGCCGAGCACCCGACCCGTCGTCCCAGCCCTCGAGTTCGTTCACGTCATGCTCGAAGTGGAGCTGAGCGAGCGAGCGCCCGACGGCGCCGCCTGGGACGGTCTCGATGGCCTGCCCGACATTCGGCAAACCACGACCATTTCCTCCTGCCCAGGCTGCGAGACGCGCGCCACCCACGCTGGGCAAAAGCTCTCGAGCGAGGGCTCCGACGCTCGCAAGCTGGTGAGCGACTTGGGCGTGCTGGCGCTGCGACGTGGCTTCGTTCTGCAGACGCGCGTGGTCGAGGTCGACGTGAGCGACGATGACGACGCCGGTGAGGTCACCGCGACCTTCGAGGCCATCGGCTCGGAGGTGACGAAGAAGCTCCCCCACGCCAGCGTTCGCTTCCGCTTCACGCGGCCGTGAGCGGACCTGGGGCGCGCGACCGGGGCGACATCTGGCCCCGCCCACGCGACCCGCCTACCCTGCCGGGATGCGCTCGGGCATGACTTGGCTGCTTGCTTACCTGGCCCTGACCTGCACCGCGGTGGCTTGCGGAAATACCGCAGCCGAGGATACGGGCGAGACCGACACCGGCGAGGGGCCGGGAGGCAGGGCCCGTGACGGTGCCGTAGACCAACCGGAAGTCTCCGACGATGGCGGAGCGTACTCGCACATCGACATCTTCATCGATGAGCCCGAAGTCGGCGCGCAGGCCGATGCGCGAGTCTCGTTCGCATTCGATGCAGCGATCACGACCCCCGGCTACGAGCTCGCGCCGGGCGTCATGGGATTCTGTCCCGTTCGTCCGGCGACCGCAGAAGAGTGGTCTAGCTCGCTCCGCTTGATCCTGGATCCTGCGGGTGCCGTAGAACGCGCCGGCGCCAGCCGTGTGGCCTTCACCACGAGCGCCGAGTCGGGCATCGCTCCCGCGTTCGCGCTGGAGCGAGCGAGCGGGGACGTCCGCTGCGATCCCGGCTACTTCGGAGATCAGGAAGTGGCCTTCGATGGCAGCAGCGCATACTGCACCGTCGACGCCGGGGTGGATCCGAGCGATCCCATCACGGCTCTCCGCTTCGACTTCGTCGTCCCCGTGTACGAAGGCGTACCGTGCGTGCTCGAGCTGCGCGTCCTCGGCGCGCCTTGATACGCCAGCCGAATGCGACGAGCCGCCCGCCGAGAATGCGACGAGCGGCCAGCCGAGAGGCCGACCGCGTCGTCGCTGCCGAGCCCGAAAGGACCGGCGATTCGCGGGCGAGACCCGCTCAGAAGTAGAGCTGGCCCTGGAGGCGGATCTGATGCGTCTCGGTGTCGCTGGACGGCTGCGGCAGCCAGAAGTAGTCGGCCGTCATCTTCAGGTTGTGACCCGAGAAGTACCAGCTGACCGCGCCACCGACCTCACGCAGACGCACCAGCGCGGGATCCGTGGGCTGCAGCGGGAAGAACTCGCCGTAGCGGGCGGCCGTCTCGAGGTGATCGGTCCACATGTAGCCGGCCTGGGTGAAGAAGCCCCAACCCGAGCGAGAGTACTCGGTCACGGCGGCGGCGCCGGTCCCCTGCGTCACCGACGGCTGGTCGGCGCCGCGGTAGATGATCTGGCTGACCGAGGAGAAGCCGCGCCACTTCATCGTCAGATCGGCGGTGAGGTGGGAGTAGTCGAAGGTGGCGAAGTCGTAGGTGGTGCTGGAGGTGCTGCGCGCGCGCACGCTCTGGAAGTTCCGTGCCGCGGCAACGCCCAGGGCGAGACGGAAGTTGCTCTCGCGCTTGAGATCACCTTCGGACTGCGGGTCGAACTTGCCGAACGGGCTGGTCCAGAGTCGCGCCACCAGCATCAAGCCCGAGTTGGTCGCCGAGCGGTTGCGGCCATCGCCGGCGAACAGGCCCAGGTTGTAGCCGAAGCGACCGTCCAACCCGCCGAGATCCTCGGAGAGGAGCTGCGCGCCCACGTCACGATCGAGCGTGAGCTCCGTCACCACGAGGGAGCGGTCCGCGAACTGCAGCGCCGACGACGAGGTCATGCGCTGCCGGTCGAACGGCACCTTCATCTGGCCGACGCGAATCATGGCGTCGCGCAGACCTGCGTAGGTGATGGTGGCGTCACGCAGCGGGTTGTACTGATCGGGCTCGTTGTCGCGAGGCGAGAAGCCGAGCTGAACGTAGAGTTCCCAGTCCTTGAAGAAGCGACCGTTGAAGGCGAGGCGGGCGCGGCGGATGGAGAAGCCGTTGATGGTCTCTGCTCCGTCGGCGAACGTCGAATCGAAGCGCGGCTGGATGCGCCCGCGCATCTGGAAGTGGAAGTCGTCACTGGCAGAGCGGAAGGTGATGCCGTGACCGAACTTGAGCTCGACCCGGTCCTTCTCCTCGGCGGTCGCCACGGGATCGCCGTTCGGATCGTGGCTGGGGAGCCCAGGCGAGATGGCCGACGAACTGGCCGAGGCGCCGGCGGCGGGACCAGCCGAGGCGCTGGCCGAGGCGCTGGCCGCGTCAGTCGAACCGGTCGAGGCCGTGGTTCCGGCATCGGAGGGGGCAGCGGCCGCGGAAGTTGCGGCGGCCGGAGTTTCCCCCGGAGCTGCCATGCCCGGCGCGGTACCGGCCGAAGCAGCGGGCTCGGCCGCCCGGGCGGCTGGAACGAGGGCGAACAGAACGAGCGGTAAGGAGGCGATGAGCGGGACGACCTTCATGGCGGCCGCTTGTTACACCTTCGTCTTCCGTTTGCCCTCAGTCCGTCCCGAATGTCACTACCTTGTCACCGGTTCGACACAATCAGGCGCGCCCCGACCGCGATGTCAGCTGAACCAGCCGCTCATGCTGTACGAGTGCCCCCGGATCCGAGGCGCCCACCGGCTCCTCCACTAGCTCGAAGCGCCCATTGTCGAAAGGCAGGCCGGGGGCTTCCTCGACCGGCACCAGGCGTTCGCGCAAACCCCGCTTTGCGAACTCGCGCGCCCGGTAGTGGCAATAGGGGTTGTTACCTGGACGCCCCAGCAGCGCGTGAGCCGTGAAGGTGCAGCCACCTCGGCACGTATCGGCGAAGACGCATTCGCGGCAGAAGCCCCAGAGATCTTCACGAGTGCGCGAGCGCGCGAACGCGAGTTCGGGTGTGTCGTCCCAGATCTCACGCAAGGGACGTTCACGTAGGTGGCCGCCGATGTAGTGGCTCGACTGCAGCGAGGGACACCCTTTCACCCCGCCATCGCTCTCGATGCCGAGCACGAAGCGACCTGCCTGACAGCCCTGGAAGTGCTCGGCCACACCGGCACGCGGCGAACGCAAGGTGCCCTCCTCGGGGCCGAAGTAGCCGAGGTTGTTGCCGGGAAACAGCTCGATGCCGGCTTCGCGGGCACGTGCCTTGAGCGCCGCGACGCGCGGGATCACGTCCAGCAAATCCCACGGTTGCAACACCATGTTGGTGCGATCCGCGGCCCGCCCGAGCGGCGTGGTGAGCTGCACCTGCCAACCGAAGATGCCCCGCTCACGGAGCACCTCGAACAGGCCCTCCAGATCCCGGTGATTGAAGCGATTCAGGTTCGTGTTGGCTGCGATGCGTAGGCCCGCCTCCCTGGCGGCCGCCAAGGCAGCGAGTGCGCGCGAGAAGCTGCCTCGCTGACTGCGCATGGCGTCGTGGGTCGCCTCCAGACCGTCGATGCTGACCGACACGCGCTTCAACCCGGCTGCCGCCATGTCGCGCGCCAGCTCGGGGGTCACCCCCCGACCACCCGTGGTCAAGATGGGGACGATGCCACGCTCGGCCAGACGCGCGATCACGTCCAGGAAGCCTGCGTGCAAGTAGGCCTCGCCGCCGATCAGCACCACCTCGCGTGTGCCCATCTCCGCCAGCTGATCGGCCACGGCCAGCGCCTCCGTGGTGTTCAGCTCGTCGTCGCGCGCCGCGCCCGCGCGCGACCCGCAATGGGTACACGCGTGATCGCAGCGCAAGGTGAGTTCCCACACCACGTAGGCGGGGTGTGGCGTAGCCAGGTCCAGGCGGACGCGACGACGCGGTGAAGTCATGGAGACTCGATGTGGAGCGTCACCTCGAGATCACTGGTGTCCGCCGGATCGCCGCTGACGAACAGCGCGACGGACTCACCGGCCTCGAGCGGAACACGAACCGCAGCCTGCTCCGAACCAGCACCACCAGCACCGCCGGCACCGCCGGCACCACCAGCGGCAGCGTCGCCTCCGCCACCGCCCGCGCCATCACCGGTGCTGGTACGGCAGCTCAGCGGACTGTCGCACTGCTCCCCTTCGAACGCGTAGGAGCTGAGCGCGACCGGAAAGTCCGCCGACACGGTGAACTCGTATGCACCCGACGTCGGCGCCACGAAAACCACGCCCGTGCCGTAGCCGGCATCGAGGGAGCAGATCCCCGTATCGAAATGCGAGGTCGCCGAAAGCGTCAGGCTCACCTCACTCGGAGGATCCTCCACGTCGATTTCCGAAGCTGCTGCGCACTGGGTCGCTCCGCCAGCTCCACCCGTTCCCGTGTCGACGTCTTCGCCGTAGTCCATGTCGCTGCAGCAGTCGTCCACATCCATGACGCCGCCGTAGCAAGCTGCCAGCGTAACGCTGGCGCAGGCGATCACGGCGCCGCGCACCAAGCGGCGTGGCCAGGCCGCAGATTGCTGTCGAACCTCACAGTTCGGACACGTCGAACACCCAGAAGGAACGAACCCACCGCAGGACGAGCAACTAAGCATGTTGGTAGAGTGCGACCGTTTTTTCGGCTCCACAACGTGACAGTGTGATCATGCGACGGGACGATCATGGGTGTCGGCCGACCCGAAAAGGCCTGGATAGTGGGCCGAGCCCTTGGTGTTGATGGACCGACTCTGTGGTGTCAGGCTCCCCCGCGGTGCTGTCGAAGATCCTCGTCTGGTCACTCGGGCTCGTGCTGCTGGCGCGACTCCTGCTGTTGCCCCGCTTTCGACACCTGAAGGAAAAGTTGGATCGGGTCGTGAACGCGACACTGATAGCGCTTCTTCTGGTCTACGGCGGCCGACTGCTCCTGCTGCTCACTGCCCGCTGACGGTGCCCGCCGGCGCAGGGGCCGGTTGGGCCTTCGGTAGGGCCTTGATGCCCGTCACCTGGACCCAGCGCTGCCCGTTGAAGCGATAGCTGGCGTGCCGCCCGCAGCCCTCGACCCCATAGAGGCGCCCCGAGCCTCCCAGCTTGCCCGACTCCAGCTCCACCATGCGGAGGTCGTTGCAGCCGAGATCAGCGGCGGCGCGGGCCTCCAGGTCCGACGTTCGAGCGGCGCAGGCCCCGAGGCAGCCCAGCGCGAGCAGACCCCAGCCAAGACGAATTCTCCCTCGTTGGTTCACCACGACACATTCCATCAGGCCGGCATCGAACGAAAGCCGCAAGGCCAAGGGGGCGAACCAAAGCCGCAAGACCAAAGGGGGAGCCAAAGGGAGCGAACCGAGCGGAACCGTCCCCCCACTTCCAGTGTAGGCTCCCACGCATGAGCGCCGAATTTTGGCACCGGGCCTGGAGCGAGGGCCGCATTGGCTTCCACGAAGGAAAACCGAACCGCTTCCTGCAGAGGTACGCGGGCCGCTGGTCGAAGGGGCGACGCCTACTGGTCCCGCTCTGTGGCAAGGCAGAGGATTTGGCCTATTTGGCCTCGCTCGGACACGCCGTGGTGGGTGTGGAGCTCGACGCCTCGGCTGCGCGCGCGTTCTTTGCCGAGCACGGGCTCGAGCCGAGCGAGCGAACGGTCGCGAGCTTCACCGTGCTCGAGGGAGCGGGCATCGAGATCTGGGTAGGGGACTTCTTCGCGACGACGAGCGAGCTGCTCGGTCGTTTCGATGCCTTCTACGATCGGGCCGCCCTGATCGCGCTACCGAGCGATGCACGGCCCGGCTACGTCGCCCATCTGCGTGGTTTGCTGTCCGAGCAGCCTCACGGGCTACTCGTCGCGCTCGAATACGAGCCGGGGGTGATCGAAGGACCTCCCTTCCCGGTTCCCGAGCACGAGGTGCGAACGCATTGGGGCGCGCTCGGCGTCGAAGATCTGGAGACCGACGACGTCGACTTTCCGCGCTTTCGTGCCGCAGGCATCGCCGGCAGTGAGCGCTGCTATTGGCTGGGAGGGTCGTGATGCTCGATCCGATTTCGGCTTGGTTCGAGGCGCGAGGGATCCCGCCTTTGGCGGCAGGGGCGGTCCTCGGCGTCGCCTTTCTCCTGGTGTTCAAGATGCTGGTGCGCCCCCGCGCCGACCGCGGCAACGAGCCTCTCGATCTCGCCTCGCGCTCGGCTCGACCCGCGCGTGGAGCCCTGCGCAAGAACCTGCGCATCAGCAGCACGACAGCCACGCTCCCACCCGAGGTGAGCGCCGAGGTCCTCTCCTTGATCCAGGAAGGCC
>DATIDO010000104.1:0-3127 GCA_035456245.1 Polyangiaceae bacterium | reverse complement strand
GGGCAGCGCGCGGAGGCGGAGCGTCCCCTGCTCGAGTTGATCGAGGCCGAGCGTGGTGCTGCTTGGGCAAAGCTCTCGAACGCCGAGCGGGCCGTGGGTCTCCGCTGGATCGGCGAGGCCGCGTCGCTCCTGGGCGCGCCGGCCGACGCCAACGACGCCTTCGACGACAGTGAACAGCTCGCGCCCGCTTCGCCCGAGTTGCTGGCCGCGCGCGCTCGCTTGTTCCTGGAGAAGTACGACGTCGCCCACGCGGCCGAGGTCGTGGGCGAGGGGCTCGAGAAGGCTCCGACCGACGCCGAGCTGCTCGTGCTGTCGGCGCGCGTTCGCTTGGCTCAGAGCCTCGACTTCGAGGCGGCGCGAGACGCAGTGGAGGCGGCTCTGGTCGCCAATCCTTCCTCGACCGACGCGCGAGCTGTCTTGGCGGGCCTCGCCCTCCACGATCTCGACTTCGCGCGAGCCGAGCTGGCCATCTCGGCTGGGCTGGCCACCAACCCACGTCATCTGGAGCTGCTCTCGCTTCGCGCGGCGACCCGCTTCTTGGCCGAGGATCCCGAGGGCTTCGAGCGTCAGGTCGACGAGATCCTGGGCCTGTCACCCGGCTACGCTCGGCTCTTCTCCCTGGTCGTCGAGTACGCCGAGTGGGAGCACCGCTACGAAGACATCGAGCGGCTGTTGCGTCGTGCTGCTCGGCTCGATCGCGAGGACGGTCGGGTGCGTGGCGAGCTGGGGCTGGCCTTGGTCCGTTCGGGCAGCGATGCCTCGGGCATCGTGGAGCTGCGCGAGGCCTTCCGTCTCGACCCCTACGACGTCCGGGTGCTCAACACGCTCGAGTTGTTCGAGCAGAAGGTGCCGCGCGACTACCAGGAAGAGCGCCACGGCCCGTTCCAGATCCGCTACCCGCGCGCCGAGCACGAGTTGCTCGCTCGCTACGTGCCGGGCTTGCTCGACCAAGCGCACGCTCGGTTGGTCGAGCGCTACGAGTACACCCCGCGCGCGCCGCTCGGTATCGAGCTCTACGCCACGCGCGAAGACTTCTCCGTGCGCACCACCGGCTTGCCCGAAGCCGGGCTGGCCGGCGTGTGCTTCGGCCGCAAGCTCGCCACCATCACCCCGGCGGGGCAAGCCGCCAACTTGGGCATGACCCTGTGGCACGAGCTGGCTCACGTCTTCCACATCGGTCTGTCGGCGAGCCGCGTGCCGCGCTGGCTGACGGAGGGTCTGGCCGAGCGCGAGACGCAGCTGACCGGGCGCGGTTGGCGTCGCGAACTCGACGTCGATCTCTACCGGGCGCTGCGTGAAGATGCTCTCCCGCATCTGGCCACGATGAACCAGGCCTTCACCCACGCTCGCAGCATGCAAGCGGTGGGCACCGCCTACTACGCCTCCCAAAGGCTGGGAGACTTCATCGAAGAGACGCGGGGACGCGACACGCTGCTGCGTATCTTGCGCGGGCTGGGCGAGAAGCGCTTGGCCGAACGGGTCTTGCCCGAGGTGCTGGGCGATCCGAAGCAGATCGACGACGAGTTCCGCGCTTGGTTGCGCCGTGACCTGGCCCGCTACGAGTCGCAGTTCGTCTCCCGCGCTCCTTCGCTCCCCCCCGAGCTGCTGATGGAGCCTGCCTCACGACCCGGAGCGAGCGAGCGCGTGCGGCTCGATCTGGCGCTCTCGCTCTTGGCTTCGGGTCGCCCGGATCGCGCCTTGGTTTGGCTGGAGCCATTGGCCCGCGGCGAGTTCTCGCAGGACGTCGCTCACGCTCGAGGTCGGGCGCACTGGGCGCTTGGTTCGCACGACGAGGCCTGCCAGACCTGGCTCGAGGGCAGTCGCTCGCGCACTGGCTTCGAGTTCGAGTTGGTGTTGGCGCGCTGCGCCGCGCGACGAGAAGACTGGCCCGAGGTGCGCGCCCGCGCGGCGCGCGCAGCCGAGCTCGATGGCAGTCAGGTGGAAGCTTGGTTGTTCTTGGCCGCAGCCGCGCAGGCAACGGGTGATCGCGCAGCCGAGCTCGAGGCGCTCGAAGCGAGCGCGGCGCTCTCCGAGCACGACGGCGCGGTGCATCGACGGTTGCTCTCGCTCTTGCTCGGCGCAGCCGACTTGCGGGGCAAGGACAAGCTCCACGACGGCAAGGCACTCGCGGCCGTGGCAGAGCGCGCGCTCTGGGCTGGCCTCGGCAATTTCGAGACGCATCGTTTGGTAGCCGAGGCTTGGCAGCGCGCCGGAGATCGGCAGCGAGCGCGCTTCGAACTGGCGAGCGCGCGCCTGCTGATCACCGACGATGCGACGCGAGCGGTTTGGCAGAAGACGGCCAGCACGTTGGGCGTCTCGTCGAGCGTAGGCTCTTCGAGCACAGGCCAGTCGAGCGCGGCCCCTCGCTGACATCGCGCCTCTGCGTTATGAGTGCGTCACCTCGATCCATGGCGCGCGCCAAGGCACTCCGCATCGTCTACCCCGAGACGCAGAAGTACGCGTGCCGCGATTGTCCGGCGCGTTGCTGTCGCACGCCTTGGGGCATCCCGGTCACGCCCGAGGTGGCGTTGGTCATGCTGAACGACAGCGAGTTGCGAGGGCGACTGACGGGGCGCGCGCCCGGTGTGTTGGCGGGCGGCACGTTGCCGATGCGTGAGCAGGGGGGCGTGCTGCAGTGCGTGTTCCTCGACGACGACGATCTGTGCGCGGTGCAGAAGCGCCACGGTCACGCCGCGCTGCCGCGCGCATGTCAGGCCTATCCTTTCGGGTTCGTTCACGACGAGAACGGCGCCGAGGTGGCGCTGTTGTCACGCCACTGTCCGTCGATCCGTGACAACTACGGCGAGCCCTTGGCTGGCCAGATCCAGCAGAAGTTCGAGCAGGCAGGCGGCTCGCGTCCGCTGGCTCCTCGGATGGGACTGGGCAGTGGTCGCACCCTGCCGACGGCCCTGTACCTCCAGGTCGTCGATTCCTGGAAGCAGCTTATTTTGGCTGGTTCGCCCATGTCAGGCCTGATTCACGCGTACTTTACGCTGGATGCATTCGATGCAGCCTGCCAGGCCCAACCGAGCGCCGCCGCCGTGGGAGCTGCGCTCGATCAGGCTGCGGCGACGCCGAGCGCGCCGCTCGTGCCGAGCCGTCGGCCCAACTTTGCTGCGCGCCTCTT
>DATIDO010000103.1:0-5037 GCA_035456245.1 Polyangiaceae bacterium | reverse complement strand
CCCGACCACCCCGAGCTCAGCCCGCTCTTCACCCGCCTGGTCGAGAAGACCCCGGGTGGTCCTGCCAAGACCGAGAACTCGCTGGTCGGCCAGGACGTCCTCGACTTCCGGCTCGTTCAACAGACGGCGACCAGCTGTGTGTTCGCCTACGAGGCCGACGGCGCTCGGGTGATCAAGACCTTCGAGAGCGATCCGAAGATGCCCTACGGCATCCGAGCCAAGCTCGAGGTGACCAACACCGCCGGCGCGCCTCGCTCCTACGCGCTCGTCACCAGCACCAGCTCGTACCTCGAAGATCACCTGGTCGAGAACAAGATGTTCCGTACCAACCCGCTGCATACGCGGGTCGAGTGCTTCGGGACCTCCGGCAATGCTCGCCGCGAGAGCGCCGACGATTTCCGCGCGGACGACTTCGGCGACGAGGAGCGCTTCCCCAAGAGCGCCCACAACGCCGGCGACTGGTCGGAGCCCTCCGGCGAGGCAGCACTGGTAGCCGTCTCCAACGCCTACTTCACCACGGCCCTCGCTCCGCAGGGCGGACCGGTTGCACCGCTCTGCCAGCTGCAGATCGAAGAGCGCTGGAACGCGGCGGCCAAGAACCGCGGCTCCGATCCCCACGCCGCCGCCATCTACAAGGCCCGCCTGGTTTACCCCACGCGCATCCTGAGCGCGGGGCAGACCGACACCTACCAGATCCAGGCCTTCGTCGGCCCCAAGGAGCGCAAGGCGCTCGCCGCCGCAGGCGACCGCTTCGATCCGCTGATCGATCTCGGCTTCTTCTCGGTCATCGCCAAGCTGCTCGTCGGCTTCCTGCTGGCCGTGCACGGCTTCGTCCACAACTGGGGCCTGGCGATCGTCATCCTGACGATCACGGCGCGCCTGCTGCTGTTCCCGCTCTCGGTCCCCTCGATCAAGAACATGATCCAGATGCGGGAACTGAAGCCCGAGATGGACAAGCTGACCGAGCGCTACAAGGACGATCCGCAGGCCAAGAGCCTGGCGCAGATGGCCCTGTGGAAGAAGCACGGCGTCAACCCGATGAAGGGCTGCCTGCCCCAGCTGGCCTCGATGCCGGTGTGGTTCGCGCTCTACACCACGCTGCAGACGGCGGTGGAGCTCTACAACATCCCGTTCCTGTGGTTCCCGGACCTTTCGGAGCCCGATCCCTTCTACATTTTGCCCTTCATCATCGGCGCGGTCTTCTTCGTCCAGCAGAAGCTGATGCCGATGCAGAGCGGTGACCCGGCCCAGCAGAAGGTGATGATGTACCTGATGCCCGGCATGTTCACCGTGTTCATGCTCTTCCTCCCCGCCGGTCTCGGCGTCTACATGTTCACCAACAGCTTGCTGGGCATCGTGCAGCAGCGCGCCGTCGAGGCACACGCCAAGAAGGCGTTGGCCGACAGCCGCCCGGCCGTCGTGGACACCGAAGGCGTCGGGCTGGACTCCGACGGTAAAGCCAAACGGAGCTCGTGATCGCGAGCTCTGCACCCATGAGAAAAGGCCACGCACATGACTGAACGAGACCTCGCTTCCGACCTCTCCGTCAGCGCCGACGACGCCGACGATTTCGCGGAGAACAAGCCCAACGCGCCCAGCAAGAAGGCTCCGCGCGAGACGATCGAGCCCAGCGACGAGAAGACCTCGCTGGCCCTCGAGTTCGTCACCCATGTCCTGGAGGACATGGAGATGGATTGCGACGTATTCCTGCGCAAGCCGAGCCCCGACAGCCCCGACGAGATCAGCATCGAGCTGGAGGGCCGCGACTCGGCCCGAATCATCGGCAAGAAGGGCCAGGTCCTGCAGGCGCTGCAGTTCTTGACCCACCGCGTCGTGAACCGTCCCGGCGAGGAGAAGCGCCACATCCTGGTCGACGCCGAGGGCTACCGCAGCCGCCGTGACGAGAACCTCGCCTCGATGGCCCGCAAGCTGGGTCGCCAGGCTCTCGACCTCGGGAAGATCATCACGTTCGAGCCGATGAACCCGCGCGACCGTCGCGTGGTGCACATGGCGCTCGCCAAGTTCGATGGTGTCGTCACCAAGAGCGATGGCGAAGGCGATGACCGCCGCGTCCAGATCATTCCCGTTCGCCGCTGAGCCGAATCGGATTGGTCTCCCCGTGAGCCGCCGTCCCACTGCCGAGCCCGAATGCTCGACGGGGCGGCGGCTCTCTTTCGTTCGGGCTGGCAACACTCGGGGCTGGCCGAGCAGATTCGACACGGGTCGAGGGAAGATTCCCGACGGCCACGCGGAAGTCACAGTGGGTGTCCCCTACTCGCCGGCCGGGGGCAGGAATCCACTCTTGCCCTCGGCCGACGGTCGGGCACACTGACGTCGAACCTTCGAAAGGACCCATGATGTCGCTGAAGAGCCCTGCCGTACTGTTCGCCGTGACCCTCGCTTGCGCCTCGCCGCTGGTCGGCTGTGCCGCCAAGGCGGTCCGTGGCGAAGACGTCGAGGGCCTGGACGACCAGGCGATGGGTACCGGCCTGGACAAGCGCGACCTGCAGAAGCTGCTGCACGAGAACATGTCCGCGCTGGAGACCTCGGCCATCGTGAAGCGCTGGGAGAGCGAGAATCAGCCGACGCTGAGCGTGCTTCCCTTCCGCAACGAGACCAGCGAGCACATCGACAGTGCTCTGGACGCGCTGATCAGCGACGTGGAGACCACCCTGATCAACGCCGGCCACGTGGCCGTCGTCAGCCTGGAGAACCAGGCTGGTCTGATGGCGGAGATCAAGAAGCAGCAGAGCGAGGGCTTCGATCAGGGCAAGTCCGCGCAGTGGGGCAAGCAGCTCGGCTCCAAGTACATCATCACGGGCAAGGTCTACACGACCGACGAGCGCCTGAACGACGAGCACCGCGTGCAGTACTACCTGTTCATGCAGGTGCTCGATGTCGAGACCAGCCAGATCCTGTTCCAGAACAAGGCCTCGCTGACCAAGGCGATCATCTGAGTCGACTGCCTTGAGATTCTGGCGCGAACGCATCCCGACCCTCGAGGTCTCCCGGCATGCGGCCGTACGCTCGCTGCTGCCCATCCTGCTTTTCGCCAGCGGCTGCGCTGGGCATTCGGCCCGAACGCTCGAGGCGCGACAGGCGCTCGACGCGCGCAATCCGGCGGGCGCGCTCGCGCTCTACAACGAAGAGCTGGGCGTGAAGACGGGCAAGGACGTCCCGTCCGACGTCGAAGGCGACACGGCCCTGCTAATCCTCGATCGCTCGATGATCTCCCAGGTGCTGCAGGACTACCCCAGCTCGTCACGCGATCTCGAGCTCTGCGACAAGCAGATCGAGATGCTGGATTTCTCGCGCAACGCCGTCGACGACATCGGCAAGTACCTGTTCTCGGACGACACCGGTCCCTACAAGGCGCCGCCGTACGAGAAGCTGCTGGTGAACACCATGAACATGGTGAACTACCTGGCGCGGCACGATCTGGGCGGCGCGCGCGTCGAAGCGCGACGCCTGGCGATCATGCAGAAGTACGTGCGCGAGGCCGAGGGCTCGGCGGTCGCCATGCTGGCTCCCGGTAGCTACCTCGCGGGCTTCACCTTCGAGCGTTCGGGCAAGTACGACGAGGCGCTGCGCTACTACGACGAAGCCCTCGAATACGGCGAGTTCCCGTCGCTGGTGGAGCCGATTCGACGCCTACAACGCTTCGCCAGTTACGACAGCGAGCGCATCCGCAAGCTCCTGGCCGGCCAACCCACGGCAGGCACCAGCGCAGCCCAGCCCGAGATCGCCAAGGCCGCGCCCGAGCCAGCCAGTGAAGGTGGTATCGCGCCACCCATGGCCGATTCCCCTCCCCCGGCCGAACTGCTCATCGTCATCCAGTACGGACGCGTGCCGGCCAAAGAGGCGAAGCGCATCCCGATCGGCTTGGCGCTCACCTTCGGTGCCATCTACCTGTCACCGGGTATGTCGTCGCAGGCCAACGCTCTCGCAGCTCAAGGCCTCGTCACCTGGATCAACTACCCCGAGCTCGAAGAGGTGCGACGTCCGCTCGCTACGCCCAGCGTGCGGGTGGACGGGAAGTACCAAGTGCTCGAGGCTGCGCTCGACGTCGAAGGCGAAGCGCGCAAGCAGTACGAGCGCGACCGCGGCAAGATCGTGGCCTCGGCGATCACCCGTACCGTCACTCGCGTAGCGGCCGGCACCGCAGCCGGCGCCGGGGCGCGGGGCGCGACCAACGACGACCTGGCCGGCCTGCTGGTGAGCCTGGGGACCCAGGCGGCCCTGACCGCCGCCGACACCCCCGATACCCGCTCCTGGGCGACCCTCCCCAGTCGGATCACCGTCAGCCGGATCGTCCTGGAGCCCGGCGCCCACACGGTGGAGCTGCAGGCTCAGGGCGAAGTCCGTAAAATGACAGTGAATTTGGAGCCGGGCGGCTGGGCGGCGGCGACCCTCACGGTCCTACGCTGAAGCTCCGCCTGGGCCGAGCATTCCGGGCCGCGAATGGACTGGCTCCCACCGGCACCCTGGGCTAAGTAGCCCCTCCCCAACGGCCCACTGAGGCCCGACCGAGAGAGTTGCCGTGAAGTCCGATATCCATCCGAAGTACATGCCTGCCGTTTTCGTCGACGGCGACAACGAGATCATCAGCCGCTCGACGCTCTCGTCGGCCGAGAAGCGCGAGATCAACGGCGTTGTTCACAACGTGATTCAGGTCGACATCTCCGCGTACACGCACCCGTTCTACACGGGCAAGCAGCGTCTCATGGATACGGCCGGTCGCGTCGAGCGCTTCAAGCAGCGCTACGCCAAGAAGAAGTGAGTCGAACGCGCGCCAGCGCGCGTGTCCTCACTCCTCTGCCGAGAGTCGCGTCGCCGAGAGACGCGCTGCCAAAAGAGCCGAGCCCCCGAGGGGTTCGGCTCTTTTGCTTGGTCGGTCGAAGCAGAGTGACTCGAGCAGAGTGGCTCGAGCAGAGCAGCCCGTCAGAGCAAGCCGCGACGCAGTGCCAAGAGCAACGCGCCCACGTGCATGCCATGCACCATCTCGTCGAGCACTGCGTCCAGATCGTCGAGGGGGCG
>DATIDO010000102.1:0-8155 GCA_035456245.1 Polyangiaceae bacterium | reverse complement strand
GTCGACGCTGGCACAGCTCGGCGCCAGCGTGCGCTCACTCGACCTGTGGGACGATCCGGTCAACCTGATCACGGAGGAGGACGAGGAGGCGGATTTGAAGCCGCGCGCGCTCGTTTTCGAGGCGCTCGATCGGCCGGATCTGGCCGTGGCGGCGCTGAGGGCGGTCCGCAAGGAGCCCTTCTTCGACTCGGTCGGCGCGATCATTGCCGTAACAGTCGGGCAAGTTGCGCGCATCGAACCCTCGAGTGGTTTCGATGATTTCGTACTTCACCCCTACGTGCCCGAGGAGCTCTACGGGCGCATTCGGTCGCTGGAGTGGCGTCGGAGCGAGTTTGCCACCGAAGAGCGCCACAAGGTGGGCGCCATCGTGGTCGACAAGGCCGGACACGAGGTGTCGGTGGGCGGTCGGCCGATTTCGCTCACGGCCAAGGAGTTCGCGCTGTTGGCCTACCTTTGCGAGCGCCGCGGCAAGGTCCTGTCGCGCGAGCACCTGCTCGCTCGCGTCTGGGGCAACCGCTACGACGGCGGGCCTCGAACCGTCGACATCCATGTGCGCCGCCTCCGCGCCAAGCTGGGGGATGCGCTGCCACTGGAAACACTCCGTGGCTCTGGCTACAAGCTGAGAGCGCCGGATGTCGAAGAAGAAAGCGAAGAGCAGTCGCTCGAAGACGAGTAAGCCGACCGCGGCTCCCGTCGTCCTGACGATGGGTTGTCCCTCCGGCGTGGGGCCGGAGATCGCGGTCGCCGCCTGCACCGAGGCGGACGCGCCGCCTGCGATCATCGTGGGCGACCGAGGCGTACTCGAAGCGGCCGCACGCGCCTTGGGGCGCCCCTCGAGTCTGGTCGCTGCCTGGCCCGACTACGAGGCGGGTGCGGCCCTGCGCGGTATCCAGATTGCCTCGAGCTCTGCGCTGGCCGCCAGCGAGCGGCCCTTCGGACGACCCACGGCGGCCGGCGGTCGCGCTCAGCTGGCCTATATCGAAGACGGCTTCGCGTTGGCCAAGCGGCTCGGCTTGCCGCTCGTGACCGGGCCGGTGAGCAAAGAGGCGATCGCGCGCTCGGGTCTCGCTCGCGCGCGCAAGTTCCGTGGCCACACCGAATGGCTCGAGGAGCTCGATGGCGCACCCCACAGCGTGATGTGCTTCGCCTCGGAGCGCCTCGTGACCAGCTTGGTCACCACTCACCTGCCTCTCGCGCGTGTGCCACGGGCGCTCGATCCAGCAGGGGTCACACGCTCCATCATCGAGCTCTGGGATCTGCTCGCGCGCCTCGGTCGCGAGCGTCCGCGGGTCGCGGTCGCCTCGTTGAACCCGCACGCGGGCGAAGGTGAGCTGCTCGGCCGCGAGGAGATCGGGGCGATCATTCCTGGAATCGAGCGCGCTGCCAGCCTGCTGGGCCGGCGTGTTCGGCTGACGGGTCCCATCGGCGCCGAGACGGCCTACCGCAAGGCGGCCGGCGGACACTTCGATGGTGTCGTCGCCATGTACCACGATCAGGCCACCATCCCGATGAAGCTGCTCGATTTCGGCGGCGCGGTGAACGTGACCCAGGGTCTGGGCATCGTGCGCACTTCGGTCGATCACGGCACGGCCTACGACATCGCTGGTCGAGGGCTCGCCGATCCGCGCGGCTTGCGCTCGGCGGTCCAGCTGGCGGCGCGGCTCGGCGCGGCTCGGCGCCGCGCACCTGCGCCCCCCTGGTGAACGCTCTGGCATGGTGAGCTTCGTCGACGGATACGAGCGCGCTTGGCGCGCCGCGGAGGAGCCCCTGGCGCTGCGCCGCGCGCTGCTCTTCGAGTTGGCGCTCGTGTTGACGGAGCGCGCCGGATTCAGCGTCGAGCTCCTGGAGCAGGGGCGCATGGCGCGTGCTCCGCGCCCCTCCGTGCCGGCCGAACTTCGCCGAGCCTTCCTCGATTTTTCCGCGCCTGCAGCGAGCACGGACCGCCTCGCCCTGGCGCATCAGCTCGGTCAGGCGCTCGACGCGCTGCTCGCGCTGGAAGCCAATTTCGAAGCCTCCGCCGAGCGCCAGCAAGCTCGGCGCAGCAGTTCGCTGCGCAAGCTCGTGGGGAGCTTCTTCACGCCGCCCGATCTGGCCCGTGCGCTCGTGGCGCGCAGTGTGCCGAACCTGTCGGCGCTGCCCCCTTCGCTCACGGTCTGCGATCCAGCCGTGGGCGGTGGAGCCTTCTTGCTCGAAGCAGCGAACGCGTTGCTCGCGTCGAGTTGCGAGTCGGAAGCCGGCGAAGCTCCAGGCAGACGCAGGATCCACGAGTCCTTGCACGGCTGGGATCGGCAGGAACTCGCCATCGAAGTCAGCGAGTGGGCGTTGTGGCTCTACTTGTTGGCGGATCAGGAGCCGCTGCGGCCCAATCCGCGGCTGGAGCTGCGTGATTCCCTGGAGGCGCCTTCGTTCGAGGCCGGTCGCGCCGAGGCCACGGCCACCGAGGCGTTCGACTGGATCGTCGGCAATCCTCCGTGGGTGGCCTACCAAGGCCGCTCGGCGCGCCCGCTCGAGCCCACGCTGCGCGCGCGATACCGAGAGAGATATGCCGCCTTTCGCGGCTTTCCGACGCTGCACGGCATGTTCGTGGAGCGCGCGTGCGAGTTGGCGCCGAATGGGATCATCTCTCTGCTTTTGCCGAGCTCCGTTTCCGATCTGGACGGGTACCAGCCCACCCGCGCGCGTCTCGCTGCCAGCCACCGGGTGCTGGAACCACTCGAAGAGTTCGGTCAGGACGCCTTCGCAGGCGTGGTGCAGCCCTGCTTCGGCCTGATCGCCGCCCCTCGCTCGTCCGCCGATCCGGTGGCCGAGGGGCGCCCCTGGACGCTCCAGGAGCGCTCCCGCCGCTCCCACGCGGCGCGCACCGTCGAGCGACCGAGCGCCTTGGCGAGACTGAGCGCACTCCCGCCGCTGCCGGCCGATCTGTTCGGTGAGCTCGGCCTGCAGACGAACCGCGAAGTGAGTCGTGCCCTCCTTCATCGCGGCCCCAACCCGCAGCCCCCGTTCGAGCTGCCGCTCCTGGAAGGGCGTCGCGTGCGCGAGTTCCGAGTGTCCTCACCCGAGCTCTTCCTGCACGTCGACCGGCCTCTCCTCGAACGCACACGCTGCCTGCTGCGAGATGCTCAGGCCTATCGCGCCGTCGACTTCGTCGTGCGACAGACCGCAGCCTTCCCGATCGCAGCGCCCCACACCGGCGCGCACTTCCGGAACTCGCTGCTCGCCGGCTACGCCCGCCATGGCTACGATCTCCACCTGCTCTTGGGCTTGCTCAACAGCGCGCTGTTCCGCGCCGTGCACGTGGCCGGCCAGCGCGACGCTCGGCAGGCGGCCTTTCCGCAGGTGAAGGTCTCGCACCTGCGGCGCCTGCCGGCTCCCCCGCCCGACGAAGCGGGCCGTGAGCAGGTCAGGCGCATTGCGCGCCGGGCCAGCGAGCAGGCTGGGCTCGAGGTCGCCTCGCGTGAAGAGCTGGATCGCGCTGTCTTCGCGCTGTTCGGAATTTCCGAAGAGGAAGCGCGCTCGATCCTCGCCTACCTGAGCGAGCGGGCGCCGGGCGCGCTCAGTGCGAGAGAGCCCCGAGCGGCGGATTGATCTCGAGACGGAAGTCCTGCGCTGGATCGGTGGCGAACAGATCGAGCGAGGGCGAGTAGGTCTTCACGCGCAGGGTGCGGCCGTCGGGGCGCAGCTCGAGCAGGCGTAGGTACCCCAGGCCGCCTTCGTCGAGCATTTGGTAGTTGCTGAGCATCTGGTGCACCAGGTTGCCGTGGTCGCCCACGCTGGTCAGGGCCCCTTCGCCGTCGTTCAGCACGTGGCCGCTCAACACCAAGAAGATGCCCTGATGCTTGCGGATCAGCTCGTTCCACAGCATCTCGCCGTCGTAGGCCCCTTCCTTGGGCTCGGCCTCGGCGGTCCGATACACGAGCGGATTCCAGTCCTGACTGTCGCGCTTGCCGGCGAAGTCGTAGCGGCTGCCGTCCGAGTACAGGTAGGCGTGCGTCGTCACCACGACGCGATGCGAGGGGTGGCGCGCCAGGACGTCGTTGGCCCAGGCGACGATCTTCTTGCGTGGGCTCCACTCGAGCGACAGCACGCCGAGCTGAATGCCGTCGAACGACAGGGCGTAGAAGGCGTTGGCCAGGGTGTTGGGCTCGGCGGTCTCGAGCAGCGCGCCACTCCGAGCGCCGAAGGAGCGGTCGAAGTAGCGGTCCAGCAGGCTGAAGCGTCGGTTGGCGGTGCCGCCTTCGCCGTAGTCGTGGTTGCCGATGGTGAGCAGCACGGGCAACGACGGATCGAGCGGTGTGAGCGCGCTGCGCACGTGTTGCCACTCGGCGTCGGTGTTCGAGTCGGTGAGATCACCGAGCGTCAGGATGGCCAGGACGTTGCGCTCGTCCCGCTCGTGCTCGATCCACGAGCGCTGGCGAGCCAGGTGTCCGTTGCGGCAGCGCGCGTAGTATTGGGTGTCGGGTAGGACGGCCAAAGTGGCCGAGCCCGGCACGAAGGGGGACGGCTCACGGGGGCTGGTTGGCTCGAGCGTATGGGGCCAACCCGGCCGATAGAGGCCCTCGGGCATGCCGCAGGCAGGTCGTCTCGGCGGTGGTTCGGGCCGAGCTGGGGTCGGTTGGGCCACACTCTCGGCGCGGGCCGAGACACCCAGTGCGCTCGGATCGATGGGTAGCGCGACGGACTCGTCGAAGCGCTCCCGGCTGGGCTGGGGTGGAGCGCAAGCCGTCGCCCCCGCGACCAGCGAAAGGAGGAGCCAATGGAGCGACGTCGTACGCATGGCAGGCGCGAATAGTGCTGCTGCGGCGAGCTGCCGTCCACGCTCCGGCTCGTGCCGCGCTGCAGGTGGTGGCAACGTCGGCGAGACGTTGAGTTGCTCTATCCAACGTCGACAAGACGTTGATTTGGTCTGTCCAACGTCGGCGAGACGTTGATTTGGTGGAGTCGAGGGGGATCGAACCCCTGACCTCCGCACTGCCAGTGCGGCGCTCTCCCAGCTGAGCTACGACCCCTGGGAATTTCCGAAGCTGATTCCCGGAGGCGGTTGGGCCGTCGCCGGGGACGCGGACCTAAGCACGACTCGGCGTGCTTGGCGAGAGAAAAACGGCAGAAGAAATTCAGTGCTGGAGGGCTGCAGCAGCAGGCGCAGACGGCGCCTCGGCAGCAGCGGGCTCGGCCGGATCGGCGGTCGCCAGCAAGTAGATGGCGCCGAGCAGGAACAGGGCGCCGCCCAGCCAGGTCAGCCAAAGGGGAGTCTGGGGCTCGTCGGACTCGGTGCTGGGCTTGGCGTGAGGATCGGCTGCCATGGCGGGGCTTATCGAGCCCGCGCGCGGTCGAGTCAAGTCGGGAGCCGCGTCGGCCCGGAGAGGTCGAGCCGTCGTCGGATGGGCATGGTGTGGGTGGATGGAGCCGTAAACCCTTGCCTTGACCTAAAATTTTGGCGTGGCGTAACCTGCACGGGTCGGCAGTTTGGTCGACCCCCCCAAAGATCCGATGGCCTCCGCCCAGCAGCCGCATCAACAACAGAGATATCGGGTCATCGAGCGCATCGCCGCAGGCGGAATGGCGGAGGTGTTCCGAGCCGAGAGCGCCGGTCTCGAAGGCTTCAAGAAGAAGGTCGCCATCAAGCGCGTGCTCCCGCACCTCACCGAGAAGCGGGAGTTCATCAACATGTTCCTGGACGAGGCGCGCCTTTCGGCGCACCTCGGTCACTCGAACTGCGTTCAGGTCTTCGACATCGGCAAGGGCGACAACGCGTACTTCATCGTCATGGAGTACGTGGATGGCTCCGATCTGAAGGGCGTTCTCGAGTACCAGCGCCAGGTCGGCGGACTATTTCCGGTCGAGGAAGCGTGCCTCATCTGCGTACGCATCTGTGAAGGCCTCGCCTACGCTCACGAGCTGCGCGACGAGGAGAACAAGCCGCTGCACATCGTGCACCGCGACATGTCTCCGCCCAACGTGCTGCTCACCCGGCACGGCGAAGTGAAGATCGTGGACTTCGGTCTGGCGAAGGCCAACTCGCAGCTCGAGCAGAGCCAACCCGGCATCATCAAAGGCAAATTCGGCTATCTGTCGCCCGAGGCGGCTCAAGGCAAAGAGGTCGACGCCCGTACCGATCTCTTCGCGGTGGGCATCATCCTGTGGGAGCTCTTGGCAGGGCGTCGCCTGTTCCAGGGCAAGACCGATCTGGAGACCGTCCGCCAGGTGCAACGCGCCGAGGTGCCCGATCTCCGACAGTACAACCCGCTCGTTTCCGACAGCGTGATGGCCGTACTGGCTCGCGGCCTGGCGGCCGATCCGAACGAGCGCTTCCAGACGGCGCGTGAGTTCGGTCACGCGCTGAACGACGTGATGTTCGCCTTGCCGCGCGCGGTCTCGTCCTTCGAGCTGGCCAAGCTGGTCGAACCCGTGCAGGCGGCACGAGCGCAGGAGAAGAAGCGCAAGGCCATCCAGGGATCGTTCATCGGCACCCTGATCGATCAGGCGCTCTTCGAGTTCACCTCGCTGCAGTCGAGCAACGAGTCCAACTCGCCGCTGGGTAGCGGCGCGGAGATTCCTCTCGACGTCCACTCGTTCGTCGGTGCCATGCCGGGCGGCTCGTCACCCAACCAGTTGCCCGACTGGGCCGCCAGCCTCAGCTCGGCCTCGATCCCGCGGCCCGAGGAGCAAGGCTTCGACTTCGGTAACCTCTCCGCGCTGGAGGACGAAAAGGCCTACCGGGCACCGTCGCGAGCACCCTCGGCGCCACCGCCAGCCCGCAAGGGGCGGGGCGGGGCGATCGCCGTGGGAGCGATCTTGTTGGTGCTGCTCGGCTTGGGTGGGGCGTACTTGGGCGGTGTCTTGCCTCCCCGGGTCACGCGTTCGCTCGGTCTGCCCTGACACGGCGCAGCGTCTGGCGGTGCCGCCCGCGGCGGCGTCGTAGTGCTGGCCCATACGACTGCGTCGTAGTGCTAGCCCACGAAAAGGAAGAGGCGGGATGAACCCGCCTCCGTCTCAACTCTCGTCGTCGTCGCCGTCTTCGTCGTCGCCGTCTTCGCCGTCGTCATCCTCGTCATCGAGGTCGTCGTCGTCGTGCTCGTCGTCGTCGTACTCGTCGTCGTCGTCGTCGTCGTCCTGGTCGTCATCGAGCTCATCGATCGACTTCTTGTTGGCGCGGCGCTCGGCCTCGGCTTCGATCTGACGGAGGCGACGCGCTTCGCGTTCCTCGGCCGACAGCTTGCGGTCGGCTTCACGCTCCTGCAGGCGCTCCTGCTCACGGCGCGTCTTGTCCTGGGCCACGCGCTGCAGAATCACGGACTTGGGCGCCAGCATGAGCGTCATGGCGCGGCCTTCCATGTTGGGCGCGAGCTCGACCTGCGCGATGTCGGTCGTTCCCTTGACCAAGTGATCCAGCTGCTGGCGGGCGATCTCGGGGTGCGTGATCTCGCGACCGCGGAAGCGGCAGACGACCTTCACCTTGTTTCCGGTCTCGAGGAACTTGCGGGCTGCGCGGAGCTTCACGTCGAGATCGTGATCGTCCGTCTTCGGGCGGAGCTTGATCTCCTTGATCTCGATCACCGTCTGCTTGCGCTTGGTCTCACGCTTCTGACGGGACTCCTCGTACTTGAACTTGCCGAAGTCGAGGATCTTGCAGACCGGCGGATTGCCCTTGGGGTTGATCTCGACCAGGTCGAGCCCGAGCTCGCGGGCGCGTCGCAGCGCCTCCTGAGTCGTGATGACGCCGAGGTTCGTTCCGTCCTCCATCACCACCAACACCTCCGGCACGCGGATGCGATGGTTTACGCGGATTTGCGGAGCACGGGGTTCTGAACGAAATCGCCGACGCATATTCAGTAGGGTGTTCGAAAACGAGTCAGGCCACCGGACGGTGGTTGGCCCTGACCAGTGCCATTCTCTTCCATTCGGGCCAATAGCCCAGTCCAAGCCGAACGAACGGCAGCGCACCGCGCGGGAACGGGTCCCACCGGAAGGTGCGCAATGTACGTCCCCGACGTGGTCATCGGGAGTTGGCTGGGCGGCTCGTATCCCACCCCGACTCGCCAGTACCCCCGCCCGTCCGACTGGAGCCGATGGGGATGAGGGTGACGGTGGGGGAGGTTTGCAAACGAGCCAATCAAGCTTCCAAAGGAGTAGGCGCGGGCGGTTTCGAACCGCCGAC
>DATIDO010000101.1:0-2151 GCA_035456245.1 Polyangiaceae bacterium | reverse complement strand
TTCAGCGGCCGCATCGGCCAGCGCGTGGCCGCCAAGGGGGTCACGGTGCTCGACGACGGCACCATCCCCGACCGCCGCGGCTCGCTCAACGTCGACGACGAGGGCAACGCGAGCCAGCGCAACGTGCTGATCGAGGACGGCATCCTCAAGGGCTACATCCAGGACGCCATGAATGCCCGGCTGATGGGTGTCGCGCCCACCGGCAACGGCCGCCGCGAAAGCTACGCCGCCGTGCCCATGCCGCGCATGACCAACACGTACATGCTGGGCGGCGACAAGACGAAGGAAGAGATCATCTCCGGCCTCAAGCGCGGCCTGTACGCCACGAACTTCGGCGGCGGGCAGGTCGACATCACGAGCGGCAAGTTCGTGTTCTCGGCGTCCGAGGCCTTCTGGGTCGAGAACGGCAAGATCCAGTACCCCGTCAAGGGCGCCACCATCATCGGCAACGGCCCCGACGCCCTCACCCGCGTCAGCATGATCGGCAACGACATGAAGCTCGACACCGGCGTGGGCGTGTGCGGCAAGGAAGGCCAGAGCGTGCCGGTGGGCGTGGGCCAGCCCACGCTGCGCATCGACCGCATGACCGTCGGCGGTACAGCATGAAGAGCGGCTTGACTTTCCTCAGTCCCTGCGTGCTACATTAACGCCCATGCGTCTCGTCGCCTCTTACTTCGGCTACTTCTTTTGGATCTTGCCCACATCCGGCGGAGAGAGAAGCGCGTAGCCCGAAGAAACGCACCAGACTCAAAAAACCGCCGGATCCACGGCGGTTTTTTTTCGCCCGAACATCCCGACGCCATTCGACGTACTTCCCCTCAAGGAGCTTTTCTCGATGAATGCCACCGCCACCAGTGCCGCAGAAGGATGGACGGCCCCGGCCGACCGCACCGGCCAGACCGACGACGAACGCATCCGCAACGTCACCCCGCTGCCCCCGCCGGAACACCTGGTGCGGTTCTTCCCGATCCGCGGCACGCCGGCCGAGACGCTCGTGGCGGACACCCGCCAGCGCATCAAGAACATCATCGCGGGCACCGATGACCGCCTGCTCGTGATCATGGGCCCCTGCTCCATCCACGACCCGGTCGCCGCCGTCGAATACGCCCGCCGCCTGCTCGCCGAGCGCAAGAAGTACGAAGGCACGCTCGAGATCGTGATGCGCGTGTACTTCGAGAAACCTCGCACCACCGTCGGCTGGAAGGGCCTGATCAACGACCCGTACCTCGACGAGAGCTACAAGATCGACGAAGGCCTGCGCATCGCCCGCCAGCTGCTCACCGAAATCAACAAGCTCGGCATGCCGGCCGGCAGCGAGTTCCTCGACGTGATCTCGCCGCAGTACATCGGCGACCTGATCTCCTGGGGCGCCATCGGTGCGCGCACCACCGAGAGCCAGGTTCACCGCGAGCTGTCCTCGGGCCTGTCGGCGCCCATCGGCTTCAAGAATGGCACCGACGGCAACATCCGCATCGCCACCGATGCCATCCAGGCCGCGGCCCGCTCGCACCACTTCCTGTCCGTCCACAAGAACGGCCAGGTCGCCATCGTCGAGACGAGCGGCAACCCCGACTGCCACGTGATCCTGCGCGGCGGCAAGACGCCCAACTACGACGCGGTGCATGTCGAGGCCGCCTGCAAGGACCTCGAGGCCGCGAAGCTGCGCCCGTCGCTGATGGTCGACTGCTCGCACGCCAACAGCAGCAAGCAGCACGAGCGCCAGATCGACGTGGCCCGCGACATCGCCACGCAGGTGGGTGGCGGTTCGCGCTGCATCTTCGGCGTGATGGTCGAGAGCCACCTCACCGCCGGCGCGCAGAAGTTCAGCGCGGGCAAGGACGATCCGTCGAAGCTCGCCTACGGCCAGAGCATCACCGACGCCTGCATCGGCTGGGACGATTCCACCGGCGTGCTGCAGGTGCTGAGCGAGGCCGTGAAGGCCCGCCGCGGCTGACCGATCCCGCGCCCCCGCCGGGGGGCGCGCAACAGTTTGCAAACCGGGTGAGGGTGGGCAAAAAGTCTGGCCCGGCGGGCGCGGGGCGGGTTGAATGGGGGCTTCTCCATGCGACACAAGGAAGATCCCATGCCCCGCCTGCCCCGCTCACCCCGCCGCGACGACCCGTCGGTCCGCGAAGCCGCGCGCCAGGTGAT
>DATIDO010000100.1:0-2088 GCA_035456245.1 Polyangiaceae bacterium | reverse complement strand
AGCTGCTCGAAATGGCGTCGGGAATCAGCAAGCGAATGCTGAAAAAGCGGCTGGCAGCGAGGTTTCCGGAGCGGCCGCGCCTTGACGTTTTGGAGCGCGGACGGACGCGGCCGACGGGAGCCGAGACGTGGCGACTGGAGGCCAGTATTACCGAGACGACGAAGGACCTACTGGAGCGAGCGCTCGACTTGATGATGCACACGAACCCCGAGCGAGCGCTCGAGCCGGTGCTCGAACGGGCACTCGGTTTGCTGGTGGCCAAACTCGAGAAGGAGAAGCGCGCAACCGCCGAACGACCTCGGCCACCCGTCACTCCACCCGCGCCGGCGCGACCGGCCCGCTCGAAAATCCGCCCCGCCATTCCCCGAGCCACCGTGCGCGCCACCTACCAACGCGATCAGGAACGCTGCTCCTTCGTGGCACCCGACGGCAGACGCTGCGAACAGCGCCACTTCCTCGAAATCGACCACCGAATTCCGTGGGCTCGAACCCACGATCATTCGCCCGAGAATCTGCGCATTCTGTGCCGCCCCCACAATCAACTCCTCGCGCACTCACCCGCGCCGGCACGGGGGGACTCACCCGAGCAGGTGAAGGCTCTGTCGGGGGTCGCGCGCGAGGTGGACCGGGGCTCTCGATGATTCGAGAACTCAGCGCAGTTCGCGCAGCGCGTTGAGCGCGTTGTTCACGTGGGCGTGCATGTTGATGGCCGACGAGAAGGAAAAGCGCACGACGCACTCCCGATCGACCACGAACGTTGCGCGGCCGGCGACCAAGCCGAGCAGCTTCTTCACGCCGAAAGCCCGAGCCGTCGCGCCGTTGTCGTCGCTGAGCAGCGTGAACGGCAGACCGTGCTTGGCTTTGAAGGCGCGGTGGGCTTCGGCGCCATCCGAGCTGATGCCGACGACGCGCGCGCCGTGCTCGACGAAGTCCACGTAGTCGTCGCGGAACTTGCAGGCCTCGGCCGTGCAGCCCGGCGTGTCGTCCTTCGGGTAGAAGTAGACGACCACGGGACCACTTGCGCACAGCTCCGACAGGCGGTGGATCCGGCCGTCCTCGTCGGGCAGCGAAAAATCGGGGGCCTGAGTACCGGGCTGGAGCAACGCCATGCCGCTTGTCTGACAAACGGCCCGTTGCCGCGCAAGGGTTCACAGCCCCAGAGCCTCGCTGTAGAGGGGGCCGTGCTCTACCGACTGCTGATTCGGCCCCTGCTCTACCTTCTCTCTGCCGAGACGGCTCACCGGCTCATCGTCGGGCTGCTCCTGCTCGTTCAGCGCATCCCCGGCGGCACTTGGCTGCTCGGGCTGTTCCACAGGCGGGTGCAGGACGCGCCAGTGCGCGCTTTGGGCCTGGACTTCCCCTCGCCCGTCGGACTCGCCGCCGGCTTCGACAAGAACGCCGAGGTCTACCGCGCGCTCGGCGCCCTCGGCTTCGGCTTCGTCGAAGTAGGCACGCTGACCGGCGAGCCGCAGCCGGGCAACCCGTTGCCGCGCCTGTTCCGACTGGTCAAGGACCGCGCCTTGGTCAACCGCATGGGCTTCAACAACCACGGCGCGGCCGACGCCGCCGCGCGCCTCGCCCGCGCCAAGCGAAGCGGCCTCGTGCTCGGCATCAACATCGGCAAGACGAAGCTCGTCGCCCCGGAAGACGCCATCGCCGACTACGAGAAGAGCGCGCGGCTCCTCGGGCAATACGCCGACTACTTGGTGGTGAATGTCTCCTCGCCCAACACCCCCGGACTCCGCGATCTGCAGGCCGTCGAAAGCCTGCGGCCCCTGCTCGAAGCCGTCCGACGAGTACTGGACGAGAGTGTGCGTGAACGCCGCGTGCCGCTGCTGGTGAAGATCGCCCCCGACTTGAGCGACGAGGACGTACTGGCGGTCGCCGATCTGGCCATCGAACTCGGCCTGGACGGCATCATCGCCACGAACACCACCATCTCACGCGGAGGCTTGTCGTCCGCGCCGGAGGACGTCGAGGCGATTGGAGCCGGTGGCCTCTCGGGGGCTCCGCTCAAGGAGCGCTCGCTCGCCGTACTGCGGCTGCTGCGGGGTCGCATGGGCCGCCGCTTGGTTTTGATTGCGGCGG
>DATIDO010000099.1:0-4261 GCA_035456245.1 Polyangiaceae bacterium | reverse complement strand
GCGGCTGCTCCGGATCGATGATGGCCAAGACCTGGCCCACCCGTACCGGATCGCTGAAGGTCACCTTCACTTCGGTGAGTTTGCCGGAGACCTCCGAGCCCACCTCGACGGTGTTCTGTCCTTCGAGCGTGCCGGTCGCAGCCACCGTTACGCGGATGTCCCCGCGCGCGAGCACCTCCGTCTTCCATACCGGTGCGTTGGCCGCCGCGCGCATCTGGTTGAGACGCACCCCGCCAGCTACCAGACCCGCCAACACGACGCCGACGACGGCGAAGCGAACGAGGCGCGTCGATCGCTTCTTCTTGCCGTCGACGCGGCCCAACGCCGCGAGCACCTCGGGATCGGGCGTGGGCAAAGCACGGAGGGAGTCTTGGGAAGACATGCTGAACGATGGAAGCATGGCCCATCGGCGAGCGCTGCTCGGTGGAACCCGACCAACGGGGAGCCACCCCCCACCAGCCGGGCCACCGGCGCCACGAACCGCGCCTGGCCTCGGACGGGGACGGCCACCGGCGCCACGAACCGCCCCCGGCCTCGGACGGGGGCGGCTACCGGCACCACGAACCGCGCCCGGCCTCGGCGAGAAACGCCGCGGCCAGGGGCCAATTCAGTTCAGTTCCGTCTTGGACGCAGCCTGCGGTCCCGCGTGCCAGCCGGGGCGGGATCCGGGGCGCTGATCGAGCAACCGAGACGAGAGCAGAGCCACCAGGTCGTCCACGCGCTGCGAGGCGCGCAAGGTCTCCAGCAATCGCTGTCGGGCGGTCGCGTCGTCGATGAGGGCGCTGGCCAACAGATCCGCCAGCGCGCCCGGTGCCTTCGCCCACTCCACCGCACGCAGGAGCGGTTCGCCTGCCTCACCGAGGCCAGGTGCGAGCGCACGCACGCAGCCACGGAGTGTCCCGAGCGCGGCCTGCGCCGCGTCTCCTTCCAACTCTCGTTCTGGCAACACCGCCAACTCGAAGCGCCGGAATGGCTCGGCCGTGGACAGCTCGCGCAAGATACGCGCTCGGGCCAGACCCTCGATCAAGATCAAGTAGCGGCCGTCGGGGAGCCGCTCGTGCTCCACGATGCGCCCGACGCCGGTGATGTCGCAGACCTCGGGCTGTCGGTTCTGCCCGGCGCCTGTCGGTAGGTCGCGACGCAACTGCACGACTCCCATGCTCCCGCCTCGAGCCAATGCGGTCTCCACCAGGGCACGGTAGCGAGGCTCGAACACATGGAGCGGCAGGTAGGTGTGGGGGAAGAAGACCACGCCCGGCAGCGGGAACAGCGGCAGATCCGCTAGCTCGTGGGGCGCCAAGCCCCTGCTCGCGCCCCCCTCGCTCCGCCCGGCCCCACTGCCCTCGTCTCGCTCGGTGCTCGACATGACCACCATCGTTCCACGCTGAGTGCGTCCGCGCCAATCGAGGCCCCACGAGTCGTGCGAATCGAGTCGCACGCCAACCGAGTCGCGCGCGACCCACTCTCGGGCCTACCCCGTAGGAGAATCCGATGTTAGGTCGGGGGCATGGGAAGTTACGAAGACATCTTCACGCGCAACGAAGCCTGGGCGCAGCGGCGTTCGGCTGCTGATCCCGATTTCTTCGGCAAGCTGCAGCGCCCTCAGACGCCCGAGTTCCTCTACGTCGGCTGTTGTGACAGTCGGGTCACGGCCGAGGACATGATGGGCTTCGAACCAGGCGAAGCCTTCGTTCATCGCAACGTGGCCAACGTCATCCACGCCATCGACCTGAACGCCACCGCGGCCATCCAGTACGCCGTGAAGCATCTGGGCGTGAAGCACATCGTGATCTGTGGTCACTATGGCTGCGGCGGTGTTGCCGCCGCGATGCAGCCGAAAGACCTCGGTATCCTCAACCCCTGGCTGCGCATCGTGCGGGACGTGTACCGCATCCACGCCGACGAGCTCGACGCCATCCCGGATCACGAAGCCCGCTACCGCCGACTCGTCGAATTGAACGTCGAAGAGCAGTGTGTGAACGTGATCAAGATGGCCGTGGTCCAGCTCGGCTACTCGCAGACTGGGTTCCCTCTCGTGCACGGCGCCGTCTTCGATCCGGAGAAGGGCCGGCTGCGCGACTTGAACATCGGATTCACCGACATCCTTCACAGGATGCAGCGCATCTACAATCTGACCGACACACCTTTGGTGTGAGTTCCCTCCCCTGAATTCGTCCGGGCGCGCGCTGCCGGATTCGCCTCACGCGAATTCGTTCGAGCGCGCGCTACCGGGCTTCACCTCCCCAAAGAATTCATTCGAGCGCGCGCTACCGGGCTTCGCGTGGGCCGCAGCGCTCGGGGCACCGTCTCCGAGCGACCGACCGCCGCCTACCCGCACCCACCTCGGACCTTCGCCGCTCCGACCTGAGTAGGCCGACCGTGACTTTTCGATGAGCGGCCCTTACCCGGCTCGAATTCCGTCCGTAGGACGAGTTGTTGCCATGCGAGCCGAATTGGCGAGCCTGACGTTTCGACCATGCCTCCGATCAACACCATCGACGTCGACACCTCACTCTAGCCGGTCGTCGTCTGCACCCCGCGGGGCATCCTGGGGGACGCCGAGTACCAGAAGATGTTCGCCGCGTTCGACCAGCTGTGGAAGCGCGGTGAGAAGTTCGTCACCATCACGGATACCCGCTTCAACGAGACGGCGACCGCTCGCCAACGGCAGTTGATTGGCGAGTGGGTGAAGAAGAACGGCCCGCAGATCCAACGCTGCTCGTATGGGTCGGTGCTGATCGTCGAGTCCACCTTGGTGCGTGGCGCGCTGACCGCGATTGGCTGGGTCTCTCAGAACGACTTCACGTCGTCGTACGTGAAGGATTGGGACGCCGCCGTGAAGGCCACCCTCGCCATTCTGCAGAAGGCAGGGGTCCCCACCGCGCCCATCGCCACGCGCCTGGCGGACATGGGCCGGACTTCGGCCCGGGCAAGCTGAGAGCACCTCCCCCCGTGCCATCCCTCCGGCACCGGGTTACTCTCGTGGTTCATGGGGACATTTCACCTCCGACGATCCGAGGAGGCCTCGCGAGGCTCGGCCTCCCGCTCGTCCAAGACGCCAGGGGAGAGGCTCACGTCCTCCCTGGGTGTCCTGCTGGTGTTCCCGGGCATAACCCTGCTGGTCGGCGTCTTCCTCACGTGGACGGGGCAACAGGCCCTGCGCGAGAGCAACCTGGACATGGCGCGCACGCGCCTGAACGGTCGCTCACGCCTGGTCACCACCTACCTGACCGACACGCTGCAGACCGCCGAGCCCATCCTGGATGATCTGACCGAGAAGGTCGAAACCTGGGCCCCCGATACCCCCCTGCCGACGGTGGCCGAGCAAACTCGTCAGCTGCTGCGAGGGACGCAGGGCGTCTGCTTCGTCAGCGTCAGCTTCGAGGATGGCTCGTTTCGAGGTTCGTTCACTCAGCCCGACGGCACGCTGCACTTCCTGTCGACCCGAGTGACGCCCGAGGGCACACGGGTCGACCAGTTCGACTTCGCGGTCGATGGTTCCTTGGTCGCGAAGAGCTCGACGAAGGGCACCTTCGATCCTCGGCAGCGCCCCTACTACGACTCGGCCGTGCAAGCCGATGGGCGCGTGTGGACCGAGCCGTACCCGTTCCACCCGACCGAGCGCATGGGCGTCGCCCGAGCTCAGGCAGTCTTTCGCCCCAACGTCGAGCCCAAGCAGCTCCAGGCCGTCGTGACCGTCGGCTTCGACGTCGCTTCGCTTTCTCGGTTGCTTGACCACAGCACGCTGCCGCAACAGCGCCCGCTGCTCTACACCGGGTCCGGGCAGATCCTGGCCTTCTCGGGCGGCGCAGCGAGCTCCAAGCCCCTCTTGGAGGGCAGCGGCAGCATCGGCATCGCCGACTTGTCGGACGACGTGGCGACTGGCTACTTCAAGGAGCTCGAGCTGGCCGAGCACGACACCAGCGAGCTGCCGAACACGTCGACGCGTTGGCTCGACTTTTCCTTGAACGGCAGCGCCTACCTGGCAGCCGAGCAGCGCGTCGGCACCGATCCCGAGTTCGACTGGCATCTGGCTCAGGTGGTGCCGGAGAGCGTGTTCTTGACCAGCTTGGAGTCCTACTCTCGGCAGGGCTACTGGGTGTCCGGCGGCGCCGTGTTCCTGGCGCTGCTCGGTTCGTTCGGTTTCGCCCAGCTGGTCGTACGCATGCGCAACGCGACCGTACGCGCACAGGACCGAGCTCGCGAAGCGGTGCGCCGCGCGCAGGAGCTGGGCAGCTACCAGCTGCTCGAACGGCTGGGA
>DATIDO010000098.1:0-7050 GCA_035456245.1 Polyangiaceae bacterium | reverse complement strand
CGACTGAGCTACCTGGCGGGAGGCCACCATTTCCAGGCTGCGCTGACCGCCAAGCAGCAGATGTCGAGCGTAGGGGTGTCGATCACGCGCTACGACCAGTGTGTCGCGCTCTCGGTCGACGACAGCGAGCTTTGTGTCGAGGGCTACGTGGGCGCGACCGAAGAGGCTTGGCCCATCGACGCAGCCTTGGCTCGGCATGTGCTCGAGCATGCCAAGCGCGTCATCCCGAACGACGACTGGGCTGCCGACTATCTGGCACGGATGGAAAGCGCGGCAGCCAGCGTGGCTTTGCGTGTGGGTGATCGGGACTACTTCGAGAGCATGCGGGCGGGTGCTCAGCCGTTCCTCGCGGATCCGGCTCGGCACGCCGTAGGCTGGTGGAACTTCCTCGGTTCGGCCGCCAACAGCTCCCTGCATGTCGACGAAGGTCTGGCGTTCCAGCTGGCCGAGGAAGCGTTGGCGCTCGATCTGCAGGGCGGAGCTCGCTCCTATGCGCTGTGGCGCTGGGTGGGTCATGCCGACAGCCACGGTCGGGGTGCACTGGCGGACCGCTTGCAGGCCCAAGGTCTGGCGGGCTCGAAGGCCTGGAAGCACCGCTTCACGCTCCGTGGGGTTCGACAGCTCGTCGCCCGCGGTGAGTACGAGGAGGCGGCCAAGCGCTACCGGAAGGCCATCGAGACGACGGTCGAGACGGGAGTCGCTCAGCGGGAACCGGGCGAATATTTCCTGCTCAGGGCGTCGCTCGCACAAGCGCTGGCGCTCCGCGGCGATCTGAGTGGAGCCGAAAAGGAGCTGGTCTCCCTGACGCACGATGTGGCTCAAAGCTCCGCCGAGGCGCGCCCCATTTGTTTGGAGTCGGCCGTGCTCGATGTCGCGGCATCGGTCGCCAGCGCGCGCAAGGACTGCGCTCGGGCCGAGTCCCTGCGTGCAGCGAGCGAGCTGCAGGCGGCTGCTTGTCGCGGAGCTGCGACGCATGTGGAGGGCTGGGCCTTTGCCGACAGGCCCGCGCTGTTGGGCTTTCGGAGCGAGGCTGCATGTGGCGACTCCTTCGCTCCCCACGAGCGGCTGTTCGCCGGGCCGGGGCCGAGCCCGGAGGAGGCACGGCGCATGTCCGAGCTCGCCTGCGAGCGGGGCGTGCGCAAGTCGTGCGACGTCCTGCCCATGGTGGAGGGCAAACCCGAGCTGCTCGAAGAGGCTTGCCAGCAGGGTTGGGGCCGACCCTGCGCGACGCGGGCCGAGCAGCTCGTGAAGACGGAGCCGGCGCGCGCTCTGGGCCTGGCGCACGAGGCCTGCGAGCGCGACTGGGCTGCAGGCTGCGTTCTCGAGGCCACCGGCCTGGCCGAGGGCTGGGGCGGGACTCCGGTCCAGCCGCAGAGTTCGCTGAGGAAGCTCGATCGGGCCTGCGAGCTCGGCCAACTCGAAGCCTGCGCGCTCTACATAGAACGTGGTGGAAAGTTCCTAGGAGATCCATGAAGCACTTCATTTCTTGTCTTGCTCTGACCGCGCTCGCCTGCGGTCCAACCATCGTGCCGCCCGCTCCACCCGAGCCGACCGCGGCCCCGGCGCGGCTGTGTGAGCAACCCCAGCCCGGCACCTTCGGTGTCTTTCCTCTGCTCGACTCGACGAAGGCGAAGCTCGAACTCGACGGCGCCGACACGCTCTTCGAGGCCAAGCTGCACGACACCGGCTGCTTCGAGCTGCTGGAGCGCAAGCAGCTGAAGGCGCTGATCGAGGAGATCAAGCGCTGCGAGCCGAACAACCCCGAGCGCGAGTACTTCGACTGTTCGACGGCCGCGCAGAAGGGCAACCTGCGCGGGCTGACGCGGCGCGTGACCGGCGAGATCGTGTTCTTCGAACCCGACGTGGCGGGAGCGGATCTGCAGCTGAAGTTGCCGTACGTGAAGGGCATCGAGATCTCGCGCAAGTACGCGGCGCTTTCCCTCGTGGCCAAGGTGATCGACGTGGAGAGTGGCACGGAGCTGGCCACGGCAACGGTCCACGCCGTCGTTCCCTCGGACGAAGCAGGGATTGCCGTGCAGGCGGGCTCGTTCGATTTGGCCGCGAGCGTCCACGACAAGACGCCATTCGGCCAGAGCCTCGACGTGATGCTGGCTGACGCGACGTCGCAGCTCGTGGCCAAGTTGAAGGAGAGCGCGGCGAACGGTGCTTCTGCGGGTGCTCCGACGGGTGCTCAGGCGGGAGGTGCGCAATGAGCCAACGCTGGACGCGAGGCGCTGTGTTCTGCAGAGCCGCAGTGCTCTGCGGAGCTGCGGTGCTGTCGCTCGGCTGTGGGCACGGAGGCGCGATCACCATCGATCAGGCGGGCGACGACTGCCCGACCATCGCGCCGGGCCAAACGTACCGTGGCGAAGTGACCAAGAAGGTCGAGCGGTTCGGCTGGCTCGAGCCGGCCAGGATGTGTTTTCACGGTGAGAAGGGAGATCGCGTCACTTTCCGCATGACGAGCGATCCACGTGATGACTTCCGGCGCGGAGCGCTGGTGTCGCTTCGGGATCGCGAGGGCGTGCCGGACGACATGGTCACGACCGACGTGGAGGTGAACGACACCAAGGAGTCGTCCACCGGCTCCGTCGTGCTGCCGGCCAGCGGCGACTACGAGCTCTCGTTCTTCACCGCGGCTCCCATGGACGCGGAGAGTCAGCCGTTCCAGCTCGAGTTTCTCCCCATCCAATCGCGGCTGTTGGAGGTGCAGGAGGGCGTGGTGGTCCAAGGCGCGCTCGACGAACACGATGGCCCCGATCAGAACGGCAAGCTGTCGGACGTGTACATGTTCCGTGCCAAGAAGGACCAGATGCACGTCTACCGCTACGTGGTGAACTCGACGGAGTTCGAGCCCCAGCTGCTGGTTCGGTCCGACCGGCTCGACGTGCCGCCGCAGAACGAGTTCGGCGACCCGGACTTCCGCTCGATGGAGAACGACGTCGTCTACCTCGAAGTGCGCGCTCAGCCGGATGGCGCGCAACGCGGCAAGTACACCATCGAGGTGACCGATCGCATGGCTCCCAAGCCCGAGGCGGAGGGCTTGCCGGGCGGTAGCTGGCGCTTCGAGTGAGCGCTCGGTCTCTCTCGCACAGGTAGCGCGCCCGGTAATGGGCTCAGCGACTCAGGTAATGAGCGCGCTCGAACTCGGCCACGTAGTACCAGGGCGGCGAAAGCATGCGTGAGAACACCACCAAGCGCGGCCCGGCTTCCAGCGAGCCGCCGGAGACGCCGGCGGCCATGCGCTTGGCCAGCTCGGCATCCTTCACGCGTGGGAAGTCGGGCGGCTTCGTGTGGTCCACGACGCCGTGCAGCAGCTGAGCCTCCAGGCCGGTTTGGACGCGCACCATGCCATCGGGTGAGGCCAAATAGGCAGTGATGAATCCAGGCTCGTCGAGCAGGAGCCGCTGCGCCAGTTCGTCGGCGCTCATGTCGGCGATGACGACGCCGAGTAGTTCTTTGCCGTTGCGCAGCGGCATGAAGACCGGGAGGCGCAACGTGCGACCGCGGGGGCTCCACACCGGAGTGCCCCATTGCAGCCCGCTCGCGCTGGCGCCTGCGCGGTACCAGGGGCGCGCCCGCATGTCGTAGTCGGGGGGCAGAACGATGGCCGGGTAGAAGGCGAAGGCGCCGTCCGCGAAGGCGACGCCCACGCGCAGCCATTCGGCCCGGCCAGCTTCGAGCGCGGTCAGCTCGGCGGCGAGTGTGGCTTCGGGGGTCGCACCGGCGCGCGGCGCTCGGCTCGGAGGGATGCTGGCGAGCAGCGTCTTGCGCATCCATGGGACGGTGGCATCGAGCGCCGAGATGGAGGCCGGAGGGGCCGCGCCACGGCTCTTGTCGGGCCAGTCGAAGAGCGGCCGGGCAAAGGAGATGTCGTTGCGGTAGCGAGGCGAGTAGGCCAGCGGCGAGGTCGACTCGGGAGGATGCTCGGTGCCGCTTGGGCCTCGAAGCCGAGCGTCGATGGCGATTGCGCCGACGCTGGCGATGCCAGCGGCCAGATCACTGAGGCGTACGTCGATTTCCTGGCCGCGCCGCTGCGTGGCGACCAGCACACGCTGGAGGCCCTGGAGGTTGGTCGCAGCCTGCTGCGCGGTGCGAGCGGCCACCGCGAGCGAGCCCATGATCAGCAGGCCGCCCACGGTGCAGATGGCCGAGAGCAAGCCGAAGTAGAAGAGCGGCCTGCGGGCGGCGGCGCGCGCCAGGGTGCGGGCGAAACCGTCTTTGTAGACGGACACCGGCTCGTCGCGGACGAAGCAGCGCACGTCCTCGGCGAACGCGGCGACGGTGGGGTAGCGCGCGGAGATGTCGGTCGCGGTGGCGCGGCGTACGATGGCGAGCAGGGCCGGATCGAGTTGGCGGCCGTCCACGTCCTCGGTGGTGCCCGTGCGGCCGGCGACTGCGTCGGCGTGTGCGTCGGCAGACGAACTGGTGGAGCGGGCCGGGCGCAGCGTGGCCAGCTCCAGGAGCACGAGACCGAGGGCGTACTGATCGGCGGCGGGACCCACGTCGTCGTTGCGTCCCTGGGCCTGCTCGGGCGCCATGTACTGGAAGGTGCCCATCACCTGGCCGAGCTGGGTGGCGCGGGCGCCGCTGGTCGAGTCGGAAGGAGCCCAGGTGCGTCCGGGCGCGACGGCCTCGAAGGGAGCGGTCCCGCTGCTGGGGGGCACGGCGGCGCTAGGGGGCGCTGCGCCATGGGCTGCGGTGCCGTTGGCTGCGGCGCCGTTGGTGGCTTGGGAAGAGCCCATCACCGTGGGAGCGGCCCCGAAGCTCGGGCGGCGCTTGTCCGTTCCCGCGCCGGACTCTGCGGCCGGTGGCTCCGGTGCGATGACGGTCGGAGCGTGACCCAAGGCGACGATGGAAGGTCGCTGGCCGACCTCGACGAAGTCGCGTTCGGCGTCGCCCGGGGTCGCCACACGCGCGAGGCCCCAGTCCATCACGTAAACTTCGTGATGCTCGCCCAACATGATGTTGTCCGGCTTCAAGTCGCGGTGCAGCACGCCGCGTGAGTGGGCGAAGTCGATGGCGTTGCAGGTGCCGAGCAGGCCGGACAGGCGCTTCTTCAGCGCGTACGGTCCGTTCGGCTTGCGCTGCTCGGGGGGGGCCTCGGCGGCTTCCTGCATGTAGTCGGCCAAGGTAGCGCCTTCGACCAGCTGCATGGCGAAGGCCGGCGCTCCGGTCTCGGCGTTTTCCAGACTGTAGAGCGGGATGATGTTGGGGTGCTCGAGCTGCGCCCCGACCTGCGCTTCGAGCGCGAAGCGCCGCACCAGATCGACGTCGTGAGCGAGCTCCGACCGGAGCACCTTGAGCGCGACCACCCGACCGAGGCGCTTGTCTCGTGCGACGAAGACGCTACCCATGCCGCCTTCACCGAGGAGCGCGTGGACGTCGAAGCGATCCGTCACCTTGGGGGCGTGGGGGCCCTGCGGGGGCGTCGACGCTCGTTCTGGATCGACGGCGACCCGGGCACTCTTGATGGTGCGTCGCCGCGTGGTCTTGGGACCCTCGGTCGACGCATCTTTCCCTATGCGTTCTTCAGCCACGGCCTGCTGGGACCGACTCTAGTGGAATCGTCGGATCCCAGGTAGCGCGAGCCGGCCTCGGACCCGAGGATGGGCCTCGGACGTCGGGCCGGCCCTGTGCTGGTTCGCCAGATCAGTCGAAATTGAAGTTGGTAATCACGAACACGGGCAGAAAGCCGTTCTTGGCGATGTTCACCAGGCCGATCTGGATGCCCTTGTTCAGGCGCTCGGCGTGGTGAACTACGCCGAACTGCAGGCCCGTTACCTCTTTGCCGTAGTTGAAGGCCCAACCCAGCTGGGCGCCCGTGAGGTGTCCGCCCGTGTAACTGACCAGACCGAGCTGGGCGCCCGTCTGCTCGCCGCCGTCGGTCCAGTTCACCAGGGCCAGCTGCGCGCCGGTCATGTCACCCTGGCTCAGGCGGTTCACGCCCAGGAATGCGAAGTCGAAGCCGGTGAGCGAGGTATTGTTGCCGTAGAAGAGGCTGAGGCGAGCGCCCTTGATGCCGTTCGAGTTCGACACGACCTGCACGGGGTCGAAAACACCGATGGAGAAGGGCTTGTCTTCGGCGGCGGCGGTGCTGGTGACGGAGAGGGCCGCCAGCGCGGCGAGGACGGACAGGGAGTTCTTCATGAGCCGATTTCGACCATTCGCCTCGCGGCCGTCAATGGGTGATTGGGGATGGCCGACGGGGAGCCCGAGCGGGCCGGGAGCGTACGAGGTGGGGCGTATGGCAGGGGTCGTATGAGAGGGGAGCGGTGGAGGAGGGGGGCGCTGTGGGCCTGGGCCGGACTGCTCGGTTGCGGCGCCTCGACCCAACCACCCGAGCCGGCTCCCGCCATGTCGAAGCCGGCGACCGTGGCAGCCGAGCCGAAGGAGCCGACCGTGGCGGCCAAGCCGACGCAGGCGACCGTGGCAGCCGAGCCGTATCAGCCCGAGAGCGAACCCTTTCCGCTCTGTTCCGGGTTCCACTCGCTCGACTGGCGCATGGGCTGGCTCATGGACAACGAGAGCTTCGTGAGCCAGCTCGACCAGTACGAGCGAAAGGCCCGCTCGTGGGGGAGCGAAGAACGCGAGCTATTTGCCATCAGTGCGGCGAGGCACCTGTACGAGTTCTTGCAGAGTCAGAGCCGCCACCGGCGTCCCGATCCGGAGCTGGTCGAGCGCCTGCTCGGCTACCACCGCCAGCTCGCTCGGGGGCGGCAGAGCGTCGAGGGCAGCTGCGTCGCCGATCTCTCCAGTTACTTCGGTGCGCTCGACACCGAGACGCTCGGGGCAGCGCCGCTCGCGGCGCGCCCGCTGTGGCGCGAAGCCGTCGCGCGCAATCCGCAGGCTTGGGTCGATGCGAGGCGCTACCCGAAGTCGCTCCCTCGGGACATCGCCACCTACCGCGCTTCGGCTCGACTCGCCCTCGCGCGCAACCTGGCGCACTACGAGCCCACCGATCGAGACGGCGCGCAGGCGCTCCTGCTCGAAGCCGAAGGCATCGATACGAGCGGCGCGAAGGCGAGTGGGGCGAAGGCGCGCGATTCG
>DATIDO010000097.1:0-2974 GCA_035456245.1 Polyangiaceae bacterium | reverse complement strand
GGCGCTCGAGGGGCTACGCGGCCCAGCCAGCCCAGCACCGGCAGCGCCAGACGCTCCAGTGGTTCGGCGCGGAACGCGAAGAAGGGGCTGTTCAAGATCAGGCATTTCAGCGAGGCGCGCTGCGCGCCACGGCCCGCGTAGTGGGACGCAACCAGGCCGCCGGTGGAGTGCCCGACCAGCCCGGACAGCGGCAGTCCCGCTGCGCCGATCTGCGAAAGTGCCCAGTCGATCTCGGTGAAGTAGTCGTCCACGACCTCGAACTGATGCGGCACGTTGCCGGGGCGTCGCGAACGGCCCGAGCGCCGCAGATCGAGCGCCCACAGATCGAAGCCGGCCGCGCGGTAGGCGTCGGCCAGGTGCGGGTGGAAGAAATAGTCGACGTAGCCGTGCAGGTAGAGCGCCACGCCACGAGGCGGCTCGGACCAGCTCGAGCGGAGCCGTCGAACCAGCGTGGCCGCCAGCTCTCCATCGTCGCCGTCGGGCAGCTTCAGGGTGCGGTACTCGAAGTCCGGCAGCTCATCCGCTCGCCAGGGTTCGTCGGGCTGCGCGTCGATGGGGGCCACACTCGTTACCTGGCGCAGGCGGCGGACGAAGGGAAGTGACGGCTCGGAAAAATGAAAGGGACCGCCCCTTCGGAGCGGTCCCTCTCGCCCCCCTCCCAGGGGGTCCGTCCCTTCAGGACGCCTTCTTCTTCTTGACGGCAGCCTCTTCCTCTTCGGCAGCCTTGCGCTTCTTCTCGGCCTCTTCCGCCTCTTCCTTCTTCTTGGTGGCCTTGGCCTCGCTGGCCTTCGCCTTCTCGGCGGCAGCCTTGGCTACCTTCTCGGCCTCGTCGGCTTCCTTCTGAGCCTCCTCGGCCTCCTTCTTCTTGGCGGCAGCCTTCTCCGCGGCGCGGGTGGCCTTCTTCTCGGTCCGCTCGGCGTCGCGCTTGTCCTGGTCGGCCTCGCGGTCGGCGTCGCGCTTCTCCTTCTTGGCGGCGTCTTCCTTGTCGCGAGCTTCCTGACGCTTCTTTTCGGCGGCGACGACCTCCGGCGGCTTTTCCTTGGAGACCGCGGCGGGTGCCGGGCTCGGGCCAGGTGCCGGGGTGGCGGCGCCTGCGGTCGAGACCGCCAGTGCGAGAGCCGAGCCGAGGAGCCAAATGCTGGTGCGATTCTTCATGAGATTTTCCCTTGTCGAGAGGGCAGTCGAGACCCGTGTTGGCCGTGTGCCATGGGGTACGTTGCCGCCTCGTCCCCTCTTCCCGAGGACGGCCAGAATTCTTCCCAGCTCACCCGTGGGGTAAAGCCCGGGCGAGAAAGGCGGCCACCGAGCTGGATGCCGTCCGCGACGCGGACGGGCACGAGCGACCTTCTCCACTTCGGGGGTCGAAGGGGAGGCCGGCTACGGGCTACCCTCGCCCCAGCGATGCGACTTTTCGAGCCCTTCGATCTCGGCGCCCAGCCGCCTCTGTCTCTGCCCAACCGCATCGTGATGGCGCCGCTCACGCGCTGCATGGCAGGGCCCGGCGGCGTGCCGACGGCCGCCATGACTGGCTACTACGCGCGGCGCGCGGCGGCAGGACTCATCATCGGCGAAGCGACCGTCATTTCGCCCGAGGCGCTCGGTTACCCGAACGTGCCGGGCCTCTACGACGACGCGCAGCAGGAGGGCTGGCGAGCGGTCACCACGGCGGTTCACGGCGCGGGCGGCCGCATGTTCGCGCAGTTGTGGCACACCGGTCGCGCAGCGCATTCCATCTTTTCGGGTCAGCAGCCGGTGGCGCCTTCCGCCGTCGCGCTGGACGGTACGCTGCCGCGCATGCGTAGGCTGCGCTACGAGGAGCCTCGCGCGCTGGAGGAGGCAGATCTGGAGCGCATCCTGGACGACTTCGCGCGCGCGGCGGAACGCGCGGTGAGCGCTGGCTTCGACGGAGTCGAGCTCCACGGCGCCAACGGCTACCTGATCGATCAGTTCCTGCACTACCAGACCAACCAACGCGACGACGCCTGGGGCGGCAGTCCCGAGCGCATGGCCGCCTTTCCGCTGCGGGTCGTCGATCGCCTGCTCCAGACGCTGGGCCGGACGCCGCTGGGTCTTCGCCTGTCACCCTCGGCCCATGTTCACCTGGAAGGTGAGGCGCGCGATCGGGCCGTGTTCGATCACCTCCTGCGCGAGCTGGCTGGGCGCCCCTTGGCTTATGTACATCTGGGCCTCTACGACGACCGGCCGATCGACGAGCACCTGGGCGAGCGCGCCACCGAATACCTGAGAAAGGCCTACCCCGGCGTGCTGATTGGCGTCGGCTCCTACACGGCCGAGCGGGCCGAGCAGGCGCTCGAGCGAGGTGACTTCGCGCTGTGCGCCTTCGGCCGACCGTTCATCGCCAACCCCGATCTGGTCGAGCGGCTGCAGCAGGGGAGGGCGCTCGAGCCCTACGATCCCATACATCTGCAGCAGCTGATTTGAGCTCACGCTCGGGATCCATGGCCGCTGGCGCCCGCTGGCGCCCGTTGTTAGCCTCCCTGGCTGGCCAGCGTGGCGCTCGATGCGCTCGGGGTGGCGCAGCTTCCCGGTAACCCGAGGACCCCGTGCAGCTCGATTTCGCGACCCGAGAACTGACCATCAAGCTCGTCTATTACGGGCCCGCGCTCAGCGGAAAGACGACGAATCTCCAAGCGCTCCACGAGGCCGCCCAAGGGGACTCGAAGGGGCGTCTGATGACGCTCGACACGAGGGATGACCGCACGTTGTTCTTCGATCTCTTGCCGCTCAACTTCCGTGACCCCAGCGGCCTGTCGGTCCGCATCAAGGTGTTCACGGTGCCAGGTCAGGTCATTCACTCGTCGACGCGGCGGTTGGTGGTGCAGGGGGCCGACGGCGTGGCCTTCATCGCCGATTCCCGAGTCAGCGAGACCGAGACCAACGCCGAGTCGTTCGTCGATCTGCAGGACAACCTGGCTGCCCAAGGCATCGAGCTGGGCCGCATGCCGCTGGTGAT
>DATIDO010000096.1:0-5931 GCA_035456245.1 Polyangiaceae bacterium | reverse complement strand
GAACAACATGATGGTCAGCTCGGCCTGGGTCGGGAACAGCACGCGCAGGTAGTGCTCGGGCCGGTACGACGTCAGGTGCTTGCCGCAGATGAAGGTGAGTTCCTGAGGCTGGAAGCCGCTCAGCACCAGCTGACCCGCGATCGAGGATGGCGGATCGGCCGGAACCGCACCGATGTACGCCTGGACGTCGTTGCGGACGTACAGCACCGGGGCGTGGATGCCGAGCACCTGCGCCGCCCAACCGAACGTCTTGGCGAACGTCACGGTCGAGGTGGCAGGATCCTGGCGGAAGCGCTCGTCGAGCGCGGGCAGTTTGTTCTGACCGCGCAGCTGGGCGAGCTTCGCCTGGAGCGCCGCGGGGGCGATCGTGGCGAAGATGTTCGAGATGTAGACGCTCTCGTTGGGGTGGAAGAGCCCGCGCAGCCAGTGATCGTTCGAGAGGCGACCGGTCACGGGCAGCATGCCCTTGGGACGGAAGTCCTGGAAGAAGCGCTCCGTCTCCTCGTCGGCCTTGCGCATGAACGACATCGCTGCCGCCAAGCACCAAGCCTCGTCGTAGCTCTGCTTGTGCAGGTACAGGCGGTAGAGCGCCTGGTACGGCTCGATGGCCAGCGGATCGATCTTCAGCAGACGACGCTGCTCCCTGATGGCGTCGTCCCAACGCTCGGACGACTCGTACAGCTCGGCCAGGATCTGCCGCTGCATCGGGGCTTCCTCCACCAGGCTCGCCGACATCTTGAAGGCGTCCATGGCTTCGTTCAGCTGACCGGTGCGGTCGCGGTAGATGAGACCCAGCTGGTGCCACAGGTTGTGCTCCAGCTCGGCGTTCCCCTTGCCCGCGATGCGGTGGAGCATCTTGCGGTACGAGCGCTCCAGCTGCTTCCAGTTCTTGTCGGAAGTCAGCAGCTTGTTGATGCGCTCGAAGGCCTCGAGCAGCTCGGGGTTGAGATCGAGCGCCTCGTTGAAGAGCTCGACCGCACGATCCTTGTCCTCGAGCTTGTCGCGGTAGAGCTGGGCCTGGGTGTAGACGAACTTGGCGCGCAGCTTGGGCCGCTCCTCGATCTCCTTGATGGCGTCGAGGGTGTCGACCATCTTCTGCCACTCTTCGGCCGACTGGTAGTTGCCCAGCATCTTGTGGAGCAGCACGTGGTCGTTGGGCTTCAGGTCGCGGGCCTCCTCGTAGGCGTCGATGGCCTTCTTGGGGTCCTTCTCCCTCTCGGCCCACAGATCACCGATCTCGAGCAACAGCGTGAAGCGCTGCTCGCCGTCGTAGACGGAGTCGAGGATCTGCCGCTTGTACTCGGCGACCTGCTTGAAGTCGTTGCTCTTCTCGTAGATGGCGACCAACGCCTCGAGCGACTTGCGATGCTCGCCGTCGAGGGCCAGGGCCTTCTCGTAGTTGTTGATGGCCTGCTTGTCCTGGCCCTGCGCCAGCTTGATGGCGCCCATGCGGAAGTAGACCTCCGTACGAGCCTCCACGTCGTCCTCACCCAGAGCCGTGAGCACCTTCTGGTAGTTGGTGAGAGCCGTCGGCCAATCGGAGAGAGCGTAGGCCGCATCGGCGACGCCACGGATCGTCTCCTGATCGGTGAGGTCGAGCTGGTTGGCGGCCTGGTAGGCGCGCAGCGCCTTCTCGTGCTCGCCGACGTTCGACATCACCTTGCCCAGCAGCTTCTGCAGCATCTGCTGCTCACCGCGCTCGCGGTTCTTGCTGCGACGGACCAGCATCTCTGCCAGCGGGGCTGCGTCGGCCCAGCGCTCCTGCTCGCCGTACTCCTGCACGAGCGGCAGAGCTGCCTCCTCGCACTCGGCGTCCAGCTCGATCGCCTGCTCGTAGGCCGTCATGGCCTGGCTGCGCTCGCTGAGCATCTCCGCCCGGATCTTGCCGAGCTCGACCAGTAGCTTGGCGCGCATGCGCGGCGCCTCGGTGCGGCTCTGCTCCTGCTCCAGGTAGCGGCAAGCGCTGTCCCAGTCCGCCTCGTCGACGGCGATGGTGCGCAGCGCAGCCAGCGACGGCAGGTGACCCGGATCGATGTCGAGCGCGCGCTCGAACTTCTCACGAGCGCCGAAGCGATCGTTGAGCTTCTCTTCCAGGGTGCGACCGATGCGGAAGTACATGTCGACCTGCTGAGCGCCATCGCTCGTCAGATCGGCCACGCGCGTCATGGTCTCGACGGCACGCATGCCCTCACCCTGGCGCTCGTAGAGCTTGCTGAGCGCTTCGAGTGCCGGGATGTTCGTGTCGTCCGCGTCCACCACCGCCTGGAAGGCGTCGATGGCCTGCTCGACCTCGCTCAGCTCGTCGCGGTAGACGGCGCCGATCTGTGCGTACAGACCCAGCTTGGTCTCGCGGCTGGTCGCCTCGTCGATGTGACGCTGCAACGTCGAGATCAGGTCGTTCCACTGCTTGAGGCGGCGGTAGCAACGCGCCAGCGCGACGTAGGCGGCCTCCTGCGTGGGATCGATGGAGAGGGCCTGCTCGAGTCGCGCCGCGGCCAGGTCGGCCTTCAGGAACTGCTGCTCCTGAATTTCGGCCAGGCGTAGCAGGACGGTGACGCGATCGGCCTCGGTCTCGACCACCTCGAGCTGACGCTCCAGGATCGACACCAACGCCGGCCAGTCCGCCAGCGTGGCCAGCGTGCGCTCCAGGCCACGCAGACCCGCCAGGTTCTCCGGATCGATGTCGATGACCTCGCGGTACGCCTTGGCTGCGCCCGCTGCGTCGTTCATGCGCTCTTCGAGCAGCGCACCCAAACGCAGGCGCTGACGCACCGCGTCCTCGGGGCGATCGATGGCGCCGGCCTTCTTGGTCAGGATCTCGACGAGGTCGGGGATCTGGCCCTTGTCCTCGTAGATGCGCTCCAGCGCGCCGAGCGCAGGCAGGTAGCCACCGTCCACCTCGAGCGCGCGCTTGTAGTACGGGATGGCCTGATCCGGCTGCTCCAGGTTGCGGTACAGCACGTCACCGAGGTCGGAGAGGATGGTCTTGCGATCCTCGCTCGTCACGGCCACTTCCAGCGCCTTGTTCAGCATCTGGCCGACCTTCTGGTAGTTGCCTGCCAGTCGCTCGATGGCCGCCATCTGCCGCATCACCCGCACGTTCTGCGGATCGATCTGCAGAACCTGCTGGTAGTAGGGCGCGGCGTAGTTGCTCATGCCCAGGTTCTCGCCGTACCAACGGCCGAGCAGCAGCAAGAGCTGGATCTTCCGCTTGCGGTCCTGCTCCTCGTGCAGCCAGGCGTTGGCCGTGGTGAGCAGCTCCGACCAACGGTTGGTCGACTGGGCCACCTTCTCCAGATACTCGGAGGTCGCCTCGTCGAAGTAGTCGTCGGCGAATGCGTTGACGAGGGCGTCGAAGGCCTGGTTGGCGTCGCCCAGCTTCTCCTCGAACACGCGGGCGATGCGACGCAGCAGGTCACTGCGCGGCGGCACCTCCTCGTAGTGCTCCAGGCGATTCAGGTAGAGCTCGATCAGAGACTCCCAACGCTCGGCCTGCGTGTGGAGCTTCTCCAGCTCCTTGAAGGCGCGCTCGTGGGTCGCCTCGACCTCCAGGATCTTCTGGTAGGCGGAGACTGCCTTGGCGTACTCGCCGAGCGGGCTCTTCCACAGCTCGGTCACCTCGAGCAGCTCGCGGACCTTCTCCTCGGCGGCAGGCAACGCGGCAGCGCGCTGCATCTTGACGTCGACGACCTCCTCGAAGCGCTCCTCGGCGCGGTAGATGGCCTCCAGGCTGTCGAGAGCCTCGAAGTCACCGGGCGTGGAGAGCAGCAGGTTCCTCCAGGCCTCGGCGGCCTCGAAGGTCTGCTCCAGCTGGCCCTGGTAGAGCTTCGCCATTTCGCGGTAGGCCTCGGCGGCCTCCTTGGCGTCGATCTGATCCTTGGCTGCGTCGACCAGAGCGTGCAGCGAGCGCACCAGGTCCTCGGCCGACTTGCGGCGACGCCAGATGCTGGCGATGGCGCGCAGCGCGGTGACGTTGGCGTAGTCGATGTCCAGCACGCGCTGGTACGTCTCCAGAGCCTCGTCCGGGCGGTTCAGCTGCTCGTCGAACAGCCGCGCGCGCATGGTCAGCACGTGCACGCGATCGTCGTCCGACTCGGCGATGTCGAAGTGACGCTCCAGGACGTCGGTGAGCTCGCTCCAACGTGCCTGCTTCTCGTAGAGCAGAGCCAGGGCGCGCAGCGCCTCCGGATCCTCGCCACGCAGATCGAGCACGCGCTTCCAGCCCTCGATGGCGGCCTCGACGTTGCCCAGGCGATCGGCCGCCAAGTGCGCACGCTTGGCGCGGACATCGGCCTCGGCCGCGTCACCCGCGGCGTTCTCCAGCTCACGCTGGAAGACGACGTCGAGTTCCTTCCACTGCTCGGTCAGGCCGTAGATGCGCTCGAGCGAGGCGATGGCGTCCTCGTTCTCGGGCTGCAGCTTGTCGAAGACCACGCGGTAGGCGACCACCGCGTCATCCAGTCGAGCGCGGTTGAACGCGCCCAGCGAGGCTGCGATGGCTGCACTCGAGGCCTGGCGGGGAGCAGCGACGGGGGCCGCAGCCACCGGCGCGGCGGGCGCCTCGCCCTCCAGCGTGACGTCGCCCGCGAGGTCGACGTCGTCGGCCGAGATCAGGTCGTCGAGACCAGGCTCGATGGCCTCGTCGTCGGCTACCTCGTCGACCACGTCTTCGGCGACATCGTCGACGACATCGTCGAATGCAGCGGCCTGCGCGGCCGCCGACGGAGCAGCGCCGCCGAGCGGAGCCAGCTTCTCCTCGTAGGTGTGACCCAAGCGGAGGTAGAGCTCGACCTTCTCGAACTCGTCGCTGACCGCGCGGGCGCGACGCTCGAGGATCTCGGCGAGCTTGGTCCAATCCTCACTGGCCGAATAGAGCCGGTCGAGGTTCTCGAGCGACACCAGATCGGCGGGCACCACCGTGAGCACGAAGCGATGCGTCTCTTCGGCCTTGGCGACGTCGCCCAGCTCGACCTCGAAGACGCGCGCCAAGCGGTGACCGGTGGCAGCCAACGTGGCTGCCTGGCTGCCCTCGGCCGCCAGCACATCGGCGTAGGCGTTGGCCAGCTTCTCCCAGCCCTCCTCCACCAGCGGCGCCAGGCGCTCGAGCTCGTCCACCGTACCCTCGTGCGCCGGATTCTCGGTCAACGCGCGCACCAGGATGCCGAACGCGCGCTCACCGTCGACCAGCTGCTGCTCGGCCTCCTCGGCCATGCGCAAGAGCAGCGTGGTGCGAGCCTCTGCGTCGGTGAGGTTCGCCAGCTGGCCCTCGCGGACGCTCAGCAGCTTCTCCCACTCGCCCGAGCCCTGGTAGAGCGGCTCGAGGATCTCGGCGATCTCGACCTGGCGAACGCCGTTCGCGAACAGGCCTTCCAGCGCTGCGCGCGAATCCTCGTGCTCGGGGGCAGCCGCCAGCACATCGCGGTATGCCTGCACCGCGCTGGCCACGTCGCCCAGGTGGGCCTGACGAACCTGGCCCAAACGGAAGCGCAGCTCCAGGATCTCGTCCGGCGTCTCGCCGTGCTCGGCCTCGAGCGCCAGGATCTCCGCCAGCTCGCTCCACTTCTCGGTCTGCGAGTAGAGGCGATCGAGCGCCGACAGCGCGGCACGGTTCTCGGCCTCCGCACCCAGCACCTGGCGGTAGCGGGCGATGGCCGACTCGACGTCGGCGAGCTCGGCCTCGTAAACCTGCGCGGCGCGCAGACCCAGCGGAACGAGCAGCTCGGGCTCGTCCTCGACCAGGATCATCTGCTGGTCGTAGATCTCGGCGGCGCGGCGCCAGCTGCTGCTGGCGCGGGCCAGACGCTCGAAGGCGGCCAGCACCTGCTCGTTCTGGCTGTCGGCCGCGACGGCGCGACCGTAGGTCTCGAAGGCCTTGGCCGGAGCGTCGAGGCTCTCCTCGTACAGCGTGGCGATGCGCTCGAGCAGCTGCAC
>DATIDO010000095.1:0-5057 GCA_035456245.1 Polyangiaceae bacterium | reverse complement strand
CGGCTGGCTCACATCAACCTGGGAGGGGGGCGGGGTCGCGAGGGCGCGGGGGGCGAGGGCCCAGGCGGCCAAGCCGAGGAGGAAGCGCGGAGCCATTTGTCTCTTGGTGTCCGGTAGTTGCGTGGCTGACGAAAGGAGGGGGCGAATTCGGTGGCGACGGTCTGTCGCACGGGAGAGATCTTTCGAGGTCTGCGAATAGGCAACTTTGGGGTTGCGTATCTGGAGAGGCGGACTCAATATGCAACCAGGAGGTTGCTCATGGGACAGACGTTGAAGAAGGAAGTGCAGGCCGAGGCGGTGTTCGATCGGATCGAGCGGAGTGTGGTGTTGAAGGCGCCGCTCTCTCGGGTCTTTCGGGCGCTCGTGGACTCGAGGGAGTTCGGTGAGTGGTTCGGGTTTCGCTTCGATGGCGAGTTCGAGGTGGGACGGCCCATGCGGGGGACGTTCGTCGAGGCCTTCGATGAGGCGAGCATGATGGCCTATCACACCAGTCAGGGGGTCGAGCCGTTCCCCATCCGACAGGTCACGGCCGACGAGGTGTTCTGCACCATCGAAGTCATCGATCCGGAGACCTACTTCGCGTTCCGTTGGGTCCCATACCCGCTCGACCGCGGCCTGGATCCCGACCGCGAACCGAAGACCCTCGTGGAATTCCGCCTCTCCCAGGTTGATGGCGGGACTCGCCTCGACGTGAGCGAAACGGGCTTCTCGCGGGTTCCGGAGGCCCGTCGGTTGCGCGCGTTTCGCATGAACCAAGGCGGGTGGGGCTCGAAGGTCGAGGCTTTGAGGCGCTATGTCGAAGTCGCTGGAACCTGATTTTCCCCAATTGTTCTCCGCGCTGGGCGATCCGATCCGACTCGAGGTGATTCGGCGACTCACCGAGCGCGGGGAGCAATCGGCCAGCGCGCTCAGCGAAGGTCACGGGCTGAGTCGACAGGCGATCGCGAAACACCTGCTCGTGCTGGAACAGGCCGGCATCGTCTGCCGGCGCCGTGAGGGAAGGGAAGCTCTCTTTTCACTCGAAAGCGAACGATTGGTGAGCGCCAGTGAGTATCTGCGCGGAGTCTCGGCCGGGTGGGATCGGGCACTCGGGAGATTGCGGCGTCTGGTTGAGGACACCGACTGAATCAACCTCGAGCGTATCAACCTGGGAGCGGGGTGATGGGTCGGAGACTCGGGCGACTGGTCGAGGACACCGACCGCATCAACCTGGGAGCGGGGCGATTTCGAGAATGCGGATTGAGGTCGGGCGCTTGGTCCGCGAACATTCCGGCGTGGGTAGAGGCAGGCGGGGGAAGACCCGCGAAGGTGGCAGACGGTCGAGTGGCGTGCTCCGCTGGGTAGTGGCTCTTGGCTGGCTGTCCTCGCTCGGCACGCTGTTTGGCTGCGGCCAGGAGAAGGCCGAAGAAAAGCCGCTGCCACCGCCGATCCCGACGAGCCAGCTGCCCATCCCGGCCGACTTCACGGGTCCCATCGATCCGGATTGGCCGCCGAGCGATCCGTCGACCCATGAGTTGAATCTGGCGGCGGCGCGCCTGTACCGAAAGGCGCTCGCTGAAGGGCGTCAGCCGCCGCGGGGGGAGCCTCTTCTCCCCGGTGCACGAAGCGATGTTTTCGTGGAGGAGGGGCGCTTCGGGGACTTCGACTACCTCGAGGTGGTCGTCGGCAACTTCGCTCATCCCGACGAACCGATGCCCTTGGTCGTGTTGCTCCACGGCCGCGGCGGTAAACCCACCATTCCCAGGTTGATGTTGCCGGGGAAGGCGCCGATTCGGATTTTCATTCCGCGGGCACCGGATCGACTGGGCGATGGCTACACCTGGCTGGCCGCGCGAACGCTCGACAATCAGGAGCAGTTGCTCGGTCGTTCGCTCGCGGGCCGCGTCGATCAGCTCGCGCCGCTCATCGACGCGTTCGCTCGCTATCGAAAAACTCGAGGGCGCCCGATTGTCGCTGGATTCTCGCAGGGTGCGTTGCTCACCTATGGGTTGGCCATTCGCTATCCGCACCGCATCGCAGCGGCATTCCCGCTCGCTGGTTGGCTACCGCCCGAGCTCGTTCCATCGCGTGCGCCCAAGGGGGCACCGCCGATTTTTGCTCGTCATGGCGGTAAGGACGACGTCGTAGCGACTCGTTTGGGAGTCGAAACGGCCCGTCTGCTGAAGACGCGGGGCTACGAGGTGCACTACAGCGAGGACCCCAGCGCAGGCCACGTGGTGAGCGAAGCGATGAGTCGAGGTGCGCAGAAGGATCTCTATCGATTCCTCTTCGCTGCCTCCGAAGGCTGACCTTCGAAGCCTTTCAGATGATCGGTGAGGGGGCCAACGACCTCCCTCCATGACCTCTCCCAGGTTGATGCGAGAGAGGTTCGAGTCCACGGCGCCGATCGCGAGGGCGCTTTTCACATCGCGAACTGCTCGGGCGGAAACGTGTCGACCCAGCAGACGACCGCCATGAATCTCATCATCCAATACGCGCCGTCGGGGAAGCGCACGTAGTTGTAGCCCGCTGCGAGCAGCAGCCGCGCTTCTCGATAGGCCTTGGCGAAGGCCTTGTCTCGCTGGAGCGCCTCGATTCTGCTCCACGTGCTCTTGGCGGCGACGCGCGGATTGAGGCCGCGTCGCGGCTCAATGGATTGTGGACGCCCCTGCCAGCGCTGCTTGAGAATGGCAGCGCGTCCGACGACCTTCGTTCTGGATTCGAGTCTCCGAGCAGCAGCGCGAAACTCGACTTCCTTGATCATTCGACCCAGCAACGCGGTCCATTGTTCGCTCGAAAGTGAATCGAACGTCTTCGGTCGGTGAAACTCGAGCACGACATGCTCCGGCATCGACCCGTCATCACGGAAGAAGTGCTTCGGTCGAGCGATGGTCTTCACTTCGCCGGTACGGTTGGCGCGATACGAGCTGACGCCGGGCCAGTCGACGACTCGCTCGACGAGCTGGTCTTTGACGGGGTTGGTGACTGCGTAGATCAGCTTGTCGAGGACATCGTGGTCCGACAGAAGCCGAACGATACTGGTCTGTTCGCTGGACCAGAAGTTCTCCCAGCGACCACGAAGCGCATTCTGGCACTTGGCGAAGAGCCTGTGAAAGTACTCGAGGAACTCCGGGTAACGCCCATCTGGGTCGTGAATCCCGGTGTGATGGTGGTTGCTCATCGCAATCGTGAAGAGCAACTCGATACCCGTGCGTTCAGCTGCGACTGCGAGGCAGTACTCGAACGCCTGATTGGTATCGTCATCAGGCCGCATCAAGAACTGCCGCTGCGTGCAGCGACGCGTCACCATGTAGTTCTGTCCGGGCAACACCGCGCGAGGCTGGGTCATGCCCTCCTACTCGGTCGCCCCTCGCGCCCGTTGCGCGAAAAGAATTCAAATCAACCTGGGACAGGTTCGTCGGTTCGTCAGCCGGGTTCGACGGGTTCGTCAGCCGACCAGGGCGTGGTAGGCGCGGGAGAGTTCGGCGAAGCGGCGGAGGAGTTCGATGCGGCGTTCCGCAGGAGCGTGGGGATGGCGATCGGGGTGCGCCTGCTGAGCGAGTCGGCGGAAGGCCTTCTGGACGTCGGTTGGGGTCGCTCCCGGGTCGAGACCGAGCACGCGTAGAGCTTCGACTCGGCGACCCCCAGCTGGGGTCTGGCGTTCGGTCGTTTCGCCGTTCGGGCTCTCGGCGCCCGGCGCACCTCGGGATTCACCTTGCGACGGGCGCCTCCGACGGGGTCGCCCGCTGAGGAATTCTTGCGCGCGAAGCGGCGAAGGCGCCGTCGGATCGTCAACCTGGGGACGGGGCACGTGAAAGCGAAGGTCTGCGTCGTCGACCGCGAAGAGAAGCTCGAGGCGTTGACGCAGCTGTTCGCTGAGCGCGACGCGAAGGCGCCCCTGGCTCACCAGGCCGCGCGCGAGCCATTCGTCGCCCTGACGATCGTGGCCGGCGCGGCGGGCTACCGGATCCAGTTCGAGCAGTTCACCCAACCTGGGACCGAGGGAGGACTCGATGGCGACGATGGTACCGCCACGCAGCTCGACGCGGTGTGTCGGTCCGGCCCGCTCGCACAGCTCGAGGTAGCCGGTTGCCTGGGCGCGGTGCAGCGTGCCGAGCACGTCGCCCAGCGTGGTGTCACGCAAACGTCCAGGAATCCGCATAGCTACCGCGCTACTCCGGGCGGCCGACCGCGGCCAACTTTTCGCCGAGCCTGTAGGTCCGAGCGGCCGGTCGCCGGGTCTTCGGCCCTCCCAAAACTAACCTGGGAGGGGTTCTCGGGGAGGGGTTCTCGGGAGGGTTGCGCCGGGGCAATTGGGCATCCTCAGAGGGTCCGGAAATCAACCTGGGAGGGGTCGATTATTCGGCGGCGGCGGCCGAGTAGAAGTCTACCAGTTGGATTTCTTCGGGGGCCAGGCGGGCGGAGATGTGACTGCGTTTGCCCTGGGGGTCGCCGCCGATTTGGAATTCGGAGGCGGGGTCGCAGTGGATGTCCACGTTGGCGACCAGGAAGTCGGTGATGGCGCTCGGGTCGCGGAAGCTGCCGTCCCAGATGTTGCCGAGCTCGGTCACGAACTGCAGCGGGCTGATGGTGGCGAGCCGCAGCTGCATTCGGTCGGCACGCTGGTCCGCGAATGGGAACATGCGCAGGCCGAAACCATAGAAGGGGATGGTGCCGAGCGCGGCGATGCGGGCCGGCCCCTCGTAGAGCAATTCCCCCGGCGCAAAGGTGCGCTCGACCTCGCCGTCCTCGTCAATCTTGTAGGCCTCCGTGTCGCCGTTGGTGACGCGGAGGGTCGGCATTTTGTCGAGCAAATAACCTGGGAGCGTTCGGGTGAGGGCCGAGACGCCGTAGGAGAACAGCCCGGCTGAAATGGGCTTGAGGGGGGTCTTGCCGAGCCAGCGCTTGGTGGCGTTGTAGTCGGCCAGCACGCGCGCGTCGGCGCCCAAGCCAGCGAAGACCGAGAGCGTGTCCTCCACCTCGACCAAACGCAGCGTGCGCGAGCCCGCCTCGCGGTGGAGCCGTTCGATGTCCGCGGCGCGGCCGTTTTTGCGCAACTCGCTCGCACCCACCACCCA
>DATIDO010000094.1:0-6972 GCA_035456245.1 Polyangiaceae bacterium | reverse complement strand
GTTCTCCGAGCGAGTGCCCGAGCTGGCGGTCGCCGGCTTCGACTTCGCGGAGATTGCCGGCAACGACGACATCGCCGTTTCGCTGGTGGAGCCGGTTGGGCGGCCGTTCTCGAGTCAGCTGGCCGCGCGCTTGCTGCGCTCTCGGGTGGTCTCACGCGACGAGCAGCGGCGCAGCGTGTGGTTCGTGCCGGTGCCGCACCTGAGCGGGTTCCTGGCCGAAGCGCGCCAGAGTGGCGTCGCGCTCGAGCACCTCTACGACTACTGAGCCCAGCTCGGACGAGGTCGGCTCGGACGAGGTCGGCACGGGCGCGGTCGGCACGGGCGCGGAGCGCTGTAGCGCTGACTGAAGGCCCTCCGGGCGCGCGTCAGATCTCGCTGGGCGCCGGGACGTTGACGGCCGCAGAAGAGACCAATCGCCAATGTCCCTCGCGCCGAGCCCAGGTGCGCAGCATGCGGACCTGACCCGAGAAGGCCGCCGAGCGGAAGGCTCCGGCCAGATCGACCAGCATGCACACGACAGCCGTGTCGTCGTATTCGCTGATCTGGAAGTCGAGGACATCGAAGCGATCGATGCGTACCAGCTTGGCGCGATGCGCGCGGAGATCGTGCGCGCGGCTGAGGAGCGAACCTTCCGGATCGACGTAGATGTAGTGCTCGTCCACCCAGAACTCGAGCGTGTCGGCGTCTCCCCTCAACATGGCGCGGCGCCAGGCCTCTTCGCAGAACTCGATGGAGAGCGCGCCGAAGGTGAAGACCTGAGCGCCGTAGGGGATGGGTAGGCCAGTCATGTGCGTCGTCCTCCACCTCAAGCTACGGGCGTGACTTTTCGGAACGTTTTCGTGAATCGTTTCGCCACACGTTCGTGTTGCATTTCGCAGCCAAATACGGCTTTCAAATTTGAAATGCAGCGCTTTCACGACTGCAAAGACGGTCATCCGGGAGACGAAGTTTGCGCAGTGCTTCTTCGAGTCGACAGTGAGCTAGCGGAATTGGGCTGGGCCGAAGGCGGAACGGAACTTGCTGACGCGCCCTCATGGCCTGGCGTACTCGGTGGATCGGCGGCGGATGTTGGGGCGTGATTCTGGCGGCGGCTGCCGCTTGCGAAGGAACTGCCGATGACGAGTCGGCCGTCGATGGGGCTGCTGACTCCGGTGTGGCTGGCTCACCGGGCGCCCCGGGCAGCGGCGGTGTTCTCGGCTCGGCAGGCAGCACCGGGAGCGGCGGAAGCGCGGCCGAGACGGTCGGTCAGCGAACTCTGCTGCTGGATACGTCGGCGAGCGGCGCCAACGTGACCGAGACGGTCACCCATTACCCGCTGGCAGTGAGGCTCGGCGCCGACGACGTCGACTTCTCGGCGGCCGGACCCGACGGGTCGGGCCTACGCTTCACGCAGAACGGGCACCCGCTGCCTTACGAGGTCGAGCTGTGGGACGCGGTAGGGCGAACGGCGCTCGTCTGGATCCTGGTGGATGAGGTGTTGGGCGCGACGGCCGCTCAGGAGCTCGAGTTGTCTTGGGGAGAGGTCGAATCGAGCGCGGGCCCGGTCTTCGCCACGGCCGACGGCTTCTACGGGGTGTGGCACCTGAACGAGGACGGCAACACCGCCGAGGGGGGCTACCACGACGCCAGTGAGCACGGTGGGCACGGAACCGGTGTGGGGCTCGCGCCGGGCTCGTCCGTGCCGGCGCGCCTCGGCCGAGGGACGCGCCTCGAAAACCCCACGGGCCAGAACACGGCGCGCTGGGTGCGGGTGAGCGGCGAGAAGGCCAGCGCCTACAATCCGGATGGACCGCTCACCGTGTCGATCTGGGCGCTGGCCAAGAGCTACCCCATCTACAGCTACGAGACGATCTTCTCCAAGGGCGACACCTCGTGGTCGCTGCAGCGCGTCACCTACGAACCCGACCGCGGCTACCAGTCGTGCCTGCTGGCGGGCAGCGGCACGACCTATCACTTCTGCATCTACGACTTCGAGAAGCAGCCGCTCGTGACCGACGAGTGGCTGCACTTCATGCTCGTGCTCGACGAGCCCAGCATGCGTCTCTACATCGACGGCGAGCTGAACGCGGAAGGCAGCGGCTACTCGTGGAACCAAGGGTCCCACCCGCTCGGCATCGGTAACCAGACGCAGTTCGATGGCCGGCGGCAGTGGGACGGGATCTTGGATGAGGCGCGCGTGATGCGCGCCGCGCGGCCGGCGGCCTGGGCCAAGTTGGACTACGAGAGCCAGCGGGAGCAGCAGACGCTGGTGAGTTGGGCGCAGTGAGCAGGCGAAGGCTCGGTCGGGGGCCGCCGATCCACTCGGGCCGGGGCCCGAAAAAGAATGGAGTGGACCGGGGCCTTCAGAGATCTTCGATCACGGCGAAGATGCGCTGGCCGGGCCAGATGTAGCCGTTGACGATGTAGCGCGGGTTGTCGCCGCCGGTGAGCTGGTACTCGTTGGTGCCGGGATTGAGTCGCGGCTGCCAGCGGCCTTGGTCGTCCTGCTCGTAGTAGAGCTCGGCGAGCATGCGCGCGGGCTCGTCGGCGCCGTCTTGCAAGAAGATCTTGAGGCGGTACATCTCCTCGCGATCGAGCACCACGCCGATCTCGATCATGTGATCCTTCAGCTCCAGCCAGTTGAAGCCGTCACCCTGGCCGAAGTCGTAGCTGTCGATGCGGCAGCCGTTCCGATAGGGAAAGCGCGATTGTCCCGGGCACTTGCCGTCGACGCAGTCGTCGCCGGCCCACCACGCAGCGGCGTCGGTCTCGCGGCCCTTCAGACCCCAGTAGCCGTCGCTGTCTTGGCCGATGACGGCGTAGCCCGGCAGGAACGACTCGGCGGGGTAGTAGGCCTCGCTGCCGCCCGGCCAGATGGTGCGGGTGTTGGCGACCAGCTGGCTCGAACGGTTGATCACGACGCAGCGCAGCTCGTCGTTCCAATCCGGGTAGGCCAGGCGCACGTCCTTCGGTACCGGCGGACGGTCCTTCTGCTGGGGGAAGTCGATGGGCTTGACCTTGGGGACGTAGACCTTGCCGCTGGTGTCGATGTGCAGGCCGTAGGGCACGTCGTTGTAGGCGCCCTCGGGCCAGTCGGCGCGCTCGCTCGAGAAGGGCGTGAAGGTGACCTCGCCGCTCTCGTCGTTCGAGTGGAAGAGCCAGGTGGGGCGGACGGTGCCGGTCTCGTCCTTGAACCAGTAGCCGTAACGGTAGCCGGGCCAGGTCGTGTAGACCCACATCTTGTCCTGGCCCTGGTAGAGCGCGACCTCTTCGGAGATGTCTTGCTGGATCGGCCAACCCAGGTTGATGCCGCGCTCGATCACTTCGGGCTCGTGCAGGCCGGTGACCACGGGCGCGTAGATGACGTCGTCGGTGACGCAGGGGATGTGCGGGAGCGCGTAGTCGCTGTCGACCACGTAGTAGCCCTCGCGCTCGTCGACGGCGAAGGTCTTGCCGTCGTGCACCTGCGAGAGCAGGTAGCGCTTGGGGAAGGCGGTGACGACTTCGTAGTCGTCGGTCAGGCGGATCTCGTTGCCACCTTCGTCCAGTTCGTAGCGATCGAAGGTGACCGCACCGACCTTGCGGATTTGGTAGTCCTCGTAGGCGGGATCTTCGACGATGGTGTAGCCCGAGGCCTGGGCAGCGGGGCATTGGGAGGGATCGTAGTTGGCGTCGCCCGTGACCTCGGTCAGGCCGCCGGCGACGGGCTCGCTGGCCTCGTCGTCGGTCGAGCCGGAGTCGTTGGCGCTGGGGCCGTCGTCTCCGTTACCGCCGTCGTCGGAGCTCGCCCCACAAGCGGAAAGTCCACAGGCTGCGAGGGAGAGGAGCAGCGGGGTCCAAGCGAAGCGCGCACGGCGACTCATGGACAGGATGTCACCGCACTCCCGCGATTCCGTGAAGCGAATGGCTGCGGTTCCCTCGAAATGTAGGCCCGTGTCGTCGGCGCAGCGCGACCGCGTCTTGGATGTAGCCATTGCGCGCAGCCGGACTTGCCCCGGCGCAGCACACTCGAGAGTCATCGGCCGAGCCATCGGCTGGAGTCTCCTGGCCAGGTCCCCATACCCAAATGGTATTGGCCGCCACGCGCCCTGCGCGGCCATCGTCCGCGCATGATTGCCATCCTGAACGAAACCGAGCGGGCAGCGCTGCGCGCCGCCGGGCGCGTGGCCCGCGCTACCTTGGACCGAGTGCGGGCCGAGCTCCCGAGGCTACGCACCACCGCGGACATCGCCGAGTTGGTCGCGCGCGACACACGCGAGCGCGGCGGCAAACCGAGCCAGCTCGGCTACCAAGGTTTCCCGTCGGTCGTCTGCACCAGCAAAAACCAGGTGGTCTGCCACGGCATCCCCAGCGAAAAGGAGCTGCTGGAGCCGGGCGACATCGTCAACGTCGACGTCACCACGGAGTTCGGTGGCTTTCACGGCGACACCTCGGCCACGCTCTTCATCGGCACACCGTCGCCCGAGGCGCGCCATGTCGTGCGTGTGGCGGAGCAAGCGCGCGACGTGGGCATCGCGGCGCTGCGCGTGGGCGGTCGACTGGGGGAGGTGGGCGCGGCCATCCAAGACTTCGTCGAGCGCGAGGGCTGCAGCGTGGTCCGCGATCTGGGCGGGCACGGTATCGGTCGACGCATGCACATGCCGCCGCACGTCGCACACCATCGTGAGCACCGCGAGCCGCGCGGAGTGCGGCTGAAAGAGGGCATGGCGCTCACCGTCGAGCCGATGGTGAATTGGGGTCGGCCCGAGGTGGTGTTCTTGGACGACGGTTGGACGGTGGTGACCGCCGACGGAGCGCTGAGTGCTCAGTTCGAGCACACGGTCCTGTTGGGCGCGAATGGCCCCGAGATCATGACGTAATCGTCCTGGCCCCGGTCCACCGCACCCGAAGTGCCCGACCGAGCCACTGTCTGCTACCTTGCGCGCGTGAGCTTCACCCAGATCGAATACTTCGTCGCCGTAGCGGAAGAGGGCACGCTCACGCGCGCAGCCCACCGATTGCACGTGAGCCAGCCGCCGCTCACTAGGCAGATCCGCAACCTGGAAGACGAGCTGGGCGCGCCGCTGTTCGAGCGCAGCGGTCGCGGCATGACGCTGCTGCCCGAGGGGGAGCGGTTTTTGGACCACGCACGCTCGCTGCTCGAGGCGCGTGAACGCGCGCGGCTGTCGGTGCAACGCGACACGTCGATTCGCGAAGACCGCCGCGGCTGACTGTGCCTACCATCGGGCGATGGAAACGAACTCTCTCCATCGTGGCCGCCTGATTGACCATCTCCAGCTGGTCGTTGCCGATCTGGCAGCCAGCCGTCGCTTCTACCTCGCGACGCTCGGCGCGCTCGGGATCCCGCTCGGCGGCGAGGGGCCGGGCTTCTTCTGGTTCGACGAGCTGTTCGTCTCGACGGCCGACAGCCCTGCGGCGCATGGGGAGCTGACGGGCCGTGTGCACTTGGCGTTCCAAGCGGAGTCACAGGAGCAAGTGCGCGCCTTCCACCAGGCGGGCCTCGACGCCGGCTTCGCCGACGGCGGCGCTCCCGGCGAGCGGCCCTACCACCCTGGGTACTTCGCGGCCTTCCTGAAGGATCCGGATGGGAACAACATCGAGGCAGTTTTCCACGGGCCAGCGAAGCGCTCGGCTGCTTCCATCGTCATCGATTTCTGAGGCGGCCGGCCAGGTTGGTTTGGGGCGGCCGACCCAGCTGGTTCGGGGCGGCGCCCTGGTGCAATGACGGCGAAAATATTTCGTGAAATTGCGCTGTCGTGAATTGTGCGACGCCAGGAAGTGGCTACTTTTCCCGGCGTGAAAGCGGTTCCGGCTTGGTGGCTGATCGGGGTGAGCCTCGGCGCGTGCAGTGTCTACGACGATGGGTTGCTGGACGAGCAACCATCGGTCGATCTCGACGGTGATTCGCTGGATGACGATGGCTCGCTCGGCGGAGCGGACGGTGGGCCCACGGGCGGAGCAGGCGGCGAACCCGCAACCGGCGGAGCGGTAGCCACGGGTGGCGCTCCTGCGACGGGTGGCGCCCCGGCTTGCAAGGGCGCGTTCGACGACGTGGGCGAGACGGCACTACTCGACGACTTCGATGGCGCGACGCGGCAGGCCGGCGGCGACTTCCCCGGCATGTGGGCGAGCTACGGCAACGCGACGGGCCTCGAGCCGAGTCAGAGCATCGCTCCGTGGCAGTACGGCCAGGACACGTGCTTCGCCGAAGGCGACACCGCGCTTCACGTCACCGGCACCGGCTACACCCAGTGGGCTCACTACATCCTGGACTTCGAGGGCAGCGTCGACGCGAGCACGTACGACGGCGTGGTCTTCTGGGCCAAGAGCAGCGGGAGCGCCGAGAACGCCGTTCGGGTGCAGGTGCGCAATGGGCTGTCGATGCAGGCGCAGAGCACCTACGTCTCTCTGAAGCGTGACCAGTGGAAGCAGTATCGGCTGCAATTCCCCGCTGGGGTGACACGCGACGAGGTGTCCGAGCTGTGGCTGATCCTGGAGGCGGCGCCGACGTTCGACTTCTGGATCGAAGACCTGTCGTTCTACTCCGCCCCAGCGGCCGAATGAGCCCAGCAAACCCGTCTCGTGCCCTGACCGAACGGTGGTAGCCTCGCCGATCGGAACCAGAGCATGACGACGATCGCGCTGTTGCAAGACTACCAGTTGACCCCTTCGCCGGAGCTGCAGGGCTTCTCCGGCCTGCTGCATTTCGCGCGGGATCCGCTGGCCGCGCTCGAGGAAGCCCGTCGCCTGCACGGGCCCTTCGTCAGCTACAGCCAGGGGAAGTTCCACACCAGCCTGCTGATGGATCCGCCGTTGATCGACGAGCTGCTCCGTCGTCAGGCCGACTCGATCTTGAAGGATCACTTCACGCAGGCGCTGGTGCCCATCCTGGGTCGTGGTTTGGTGACGAACGACGGCGCGCCGTGGAAGGCCCAGCGTCGCCTGCTCGCGCCCTCCTTCCAGCCGCGTCACATCGAGGCCTACGCCGACGTG
>DATIDO010000093.1:0-5801 GCA_035456245.1 Polyangiaceae bacterium | reverse complement strand
ACACCGCCGCCGAGGAGAGCGCGCCAGCGGAGACCGTGCCCGACAGGAGCGTACCGGTACCCCAGCCATCCGGCGGGGCCGACGCCGCGGCGACGAGCGTCTCGAGCTCGGAGACCCATTCCTGGAGGTTGGCGAAACGCTGCTCCGGCCGCTTGGCGAGCGAGCGCAACACCAACGGCTCGAAGTAGGTCAGGAGCGAGGAGTCCGAGCGCAGCTGACTCGGCTCGGCCGGCCGCTGGTACATGTGCTTGGCCAGGATGGCGGCAAAGGAACCACCGGTGAACGGAGGGTGCCCGGTGAGCAGCTCGTAGAAGATGACGCCGAGCGAGTACTGGTCCGACTGGGCGTCGGGGCGCCCTCCAGCGGCCTGCTGGGGGCTCAGGTACTCCGGGGTGCCGAAGGGCACGCCGCGCGTCGACGCGCCCATCGAGGAGGCCTGGCTCGCCACGGCCCGCGTGAGGCCGAAATCGAGCACGGTAACCCGGCCCGTCTCGGGATCGACCAAAACGTTCTCGGGCTCCAAATCGCGGTGGACGATGCCCTGCTCGTGAGCCGCCGCCAGGACGCGCCCGAGCGCGAGCATCCAGCGCGCCGCGCGCACCGCTTCGACCGGACCGTGACCCAGCAGCTCGCGAAGGCTCGCCCCCGCTACCAATTCCATCACGAAATAGGGCCGGCCCTCTTGTTGCCCGCTCGCGCCCGTGCGGACGATCCCGGGGCTCTGGGTCAGCGCCAACGTGCGCGCTGTCGACAGGAACGCCTCGACCGCTCCCTCGTCCCGGCACAGCTCCTCGCGCAGCAGCTTCACCGCCACCATGCGCTGCTCCTCCAGATCGAGCGCTTGGTAGACCTCGCCTACCCCGCCCTCACCGAGCCAGCGCTCGAGCGAGTATCGCCCTGCCAACACCCGACCTAGCCAAGTGCCGGCGCGCGGCTCTTCTTCACCCAAGACGAGCAGCACCTGCCCGTCGAACGGACAGTACCGGGAGGTGGGACCGAAGCGCTGACCACACGCCACACAGTGACGACGACGCCCGAGTCGATGCGCAGCCCGATCGGGGCGCGCGGCGTGCGGCCCCCAGGTCGAGGGCGCCAAGCTCTCTGCCACTTGGGTACGCGGACCGAGCGTGCTCGGTGCGAGCGATCCATCGGGCGCCCGCGAACGTTGGCCACGCAAGAGCACACCGCTCGACTCGACATCACCCGTCGGGGCGGGTTCGCCCTCGACGGCTGCCGCGGCAGCTCCTGCTACGGCGCCTCCTGCTACGGCGCCTCCTGCGGAGCCAGCTACGGATCCAGCCTGCCCCCCCGCGTCCACCGCTTCGGCGGGTCGCGTGTCCCCACTTTCGGGGAACAAGAGCAGAGTGCCTCGAGCCATGATCGATGAATCCTAGCAACCCCGCCAGCTCGGTGGCTACGGGAATTTTCCAGCACATTTTGGGCCGGGCACGGGGCGATGGCTACCCCTGAAGCGCAGAGGGTGTCCTGAAGCGCGGCGGGGCCTGCTTGAGGCGCGCGGACCCGGAGCAAGCCGCGCGGACCTGGAGCCGGCCACCCGGGGGCGGGGTCATTGAGGGTTTGGCAGCTCAGCCCTTACGGCTGAGCTGGCTTGTTTGGCAACTCAGCCTTTGCGGCTGAGCTGGCTTGTCGGGCAACTCAGCCTTTACGGCTGAGCTGGCTTGTTTGGCAACTCAGCCTTTGCGGCTGAGTTGCTGCCTCGCGGCGCGGACGATGGCGCCGGGGACGTTCTTGCTGCGGGTCAGGTTGCGCAGGTCGTTGTCGCGGAGGTGGGGCAAGAAGCGCGACGAAAAGGTGAACGGCGTGCGCGGGTTGGTCACCAGGTTCATCTTCACCTGGTAGCTGCGTGTCAGATCGCGGTTGATGGCGACGTTACGCAGCACGTCCTCGCTCACCGCGCGGCTGGCCGAAATCTGGGTCGCCTCGCTCTCGGTCATGCGCGGACTCTTCACGGCTGCCTCGGACACCAGGCGGTTGTTGTCCCGCACCAAGAGCATGCGTGCCGAAGAGTCTCCGAGCGTGGCCAAGCGGATCTTCTGGCTGATCGTCATCTCCTGGATCTGGAGATAGAGCGGCTTGAACTTCTCCTTGATCTGCTCTTCGCCCTCGTCGTCCGCGTCGACGACGTCTTCCACGACCGGATCGAGCTGGAGCGCCTCGTCCATCTCCTCGGTGGTCACGAACAGATCGTCGTCGAAGGTGCGCTCGTCGGTCGCCTCGGGGATCAGCTCGTTGGCGATGGCCTGCACGGCCAGCTTGTAAGCTGGGAAATCCAGGTCGAGACCATTGCGCGCGGCCAGCTCGATCAAGCGGTCCGCCGTGGACATGCGCACCCGCTTGTTCATGTAGAGCCGCTCGACCACCGCCGAAAAGCGGAGCACCAAGGCCTCGTTCGTGGCGATCAGCTCACCGGCTGGCTCGGTGGCGCGGTCGGCCAACCCGCACAGAATGTCTTCCGTCATGCTGGGCATGCGCAGCATGAGCGGCAGCACATCGAGTTCGTTGCCCACGATCGGAGCCAGCGCAGCCAACACACCGGCCTGCAGCTCCGTAGCCAAGGCGCCGTCGAGCAACGGCTTGGGCAGCGCGTCCAGCGTGCTCTGCGCTTGGACTCTTGCCTCGGCTGGCCCCGAGGCGGCGAGCACCACCAGCACGGCCAACGCGTCGCCGGGAGGACAGCCGGGCACCACGCCCTTGGCCGCCAGCATCTTCATCGGCAGAGGCGTCTCGGGCTTGAGGACGCGCTGAGCCGGGGGGGCGAGACGATCGACGTCGATGGCCAGAGTCACGGCCGGCGATGCTACAGGGAATGGTCCCTGGATCGATAGGCTCGATGCCGGCTCAGCGTCCGCTCACTCGCTGCCGAACTTGCGGATGCGCTCGGCCAGCTTGGCCGCCCGCACCTGCTCCTGGCGCTCGACCTTCTCGGGATCGATCACGAGCGCGGTGAGGCGCTCGCTCTCCTCGAGCTTCTTCTTGTAGACGGTCGCCTCGTACTTGGTCTTGAAAGGACCCACACGTACGCGATGCCAGAGGCCCCGCCCCGGTACGTTGGCGGCGATTCGGTAGGCGTGGTGGCCACGGCGGCGCAGCTCGGTGACGAAGCGCTCCGCGTCGTCCTGATTCTTGAAGCTCGACACCTGCACCGAGAATCCTCCATCGGCGCCAGCTTCGGCCAACGGCGCCGAGTCGGAGAGGGTGGAGGCCGCCACGGCGACCTGCGTCAGCGAGTCTTTGGGCTCGGTCGTGACCGAGGTGGAGGCGAGCAGTGTACCGGCAGGGAGCGGCACGACGGGGAGCTGGTCGGTCGCCGGCGGCGGACCGTCGGGCACCGTCTCGGGGAGCTCGGGTGCGGCCAGACGACCGTCGCGATCACGAACCGCGACGAGCGCAGTCGTGCGCGCATCGGCGTCGCTGAGCACCTCGGGGAAGTCCAGTTCGTCGGCGGTCACCTCGCGGGAGCCGGGCTTCTGCTTGGCTTCGGCCTCGGCCACCAGCACGGCGAGCTGATCGACGGTGCCAGCGCGCGGGGGCCCTTCGCGTCCTCGCAAGGCGACGGCAGCGAGAAGTACGCCGCCCGTTCCGCAGGCAGCCAAGAGGAGAGTACCCAGGCGCGAGCCCCGGCCACTCGTTCCCTCTTGAATGTGCTCGATGTTGCGCAGGTTCACAGGTGACGAGTTCATGATGCCTTGGCTCCTACCCGGCCTGGCGCGAGCTGGCCTAGTTTTCGGCGTCCAAGAGCCCCGGCAAGAGAGGCGAAAGCCAGCGGGCCTTCCACCACGTCTCCGCTACCTCGGCGTCGGGCACGCTATCGGCGACGATTCCTCCGCCCGTGTAGTAATGGCCTCGGCCGCCCCGCAGCACGAGCACGCGGATGGCCATCGACAGCCGCAGCCGGCCATCGTGGCTCAGTGTTCCGAGCGCGCCGGTGTAGAGCCCGCGGCGAACCGGCTCGAGCTCGGCGATCAGTTCCATGGCCTTCTTCTTGGGAGCTCCCGTCACGCTGCCGCTCGGGACGGTGGCGCGGAGCAGCTCGGCTCGGCCCACCCCCTCACGCAGCCAGGCCGAGACGGCGGCCTCCCGGTGGTGCACGGTCGGGTGGGTCACCACGTGGGGCAGCTCGCTCACCTCGACCGTCCCGACCCGCGCGATCCGGCCCAGATCGTTGCGCTCCAAGTCGACCACCATGGTGAGCTCGGCCCGCTCCTTCTCGCTGCCCTCCAGCTCCATGCGCAGCCCCAGATCCTCTTCGGGAGTTCGCCCTCGGGGTCGTGTGCCCTTGATGGGTCGCGTCTCCACCCTGCCCTCCGGCCCCACATCGAGGAACAGCTCGGGCGAGCCGCTCACCACGCCCAGCCCGTCGAAGTCGAGCGCCAGAGAGAAGGGTGCCCCCGCGGCTCCCCCCAACGCCTCGAGCAGCTCGAACGGGTGCCCCTCGACAGCCAGCTCGAAGCAGCGCGCCAGGTTCACCTGATAGAGCTGCCCCCGAGCAATCCAATCGAGCGCCCGGCGCACCCGCTCGGCATGGGCCCCCCCGGGCTCCGGGCGCGCCGCGAAGCGCAACGAGGCCGGAGGCCGCGAGCCCCGGACCGCCGCACCCAGGGTGCCCACCAACCGCTCGACCGCTGCCGCATCTTCTCCCTCGACCCGAAGCTCACCCCGCTCGTGCACGGCCACCGCCGCGTAGCGCCGCCAGCTCGGCCTCTCGAGGAGCGGTGCCTCGCGCTCTTCCTGGCGTCCACTTCCCTCGAGTTCACGAAACGCCTCGTAAGGAAGCAGCCCCACCCATCGCGGGAGGCGGCTCGCGCCCAGCTCGGGCACCAACCCGGGCTCGGGATCGATCCCTTCGCTCGCCTCGACCGGGAAGGCACCGAGCACCGTGCGCTCGCCATCACGCAGCCGGAACGCCCCGGGCGCGCCGACCAGCCGCCTCGAAGCCTCCTCGAGCGAGAGCGGCCCCAGGCCCACGCCGTGCCAGCTCATGTTCCGGCTCCAGTCATTTCGTGGACGACCTGCCCCGATCCCATGACGACCGCTCGGCGGAGCGGCGCCCGGACCCGAGCGCCCGGCCAGATCACACATTCATCCAGTGTGCCGGAGCCTTCGACGACCGCACCGGCCCCGACGACACTGCGGCACAGCTCGATCCCCGGAGCCACGCTCGTCCCCGGCCCCAGGTAGGAGCCACCGCCGACTCGACCGGCCAGGGGCAGTCCCTCCGCCAGCCGCTCGGTCCCCACCTCGGCCAGCCAGGAGCGGTTCGCCTCCAGGTAGCCCGGCAAGGAGCCCACATCGATGAAGTCACTCGGCATCTCGTGGACCAGTACGTCCTCGCCTCGCTCGAGCGCCGGGATGGCCACGTCACCAATGAGGCAGCCCTCCTCGGGCAGCGCCACCACCAACCTGGGAGAGAGCAGGGCAACGCCGGCGTAGTCGACCCCCCGTACCTCCTCGCCCACCACGCACCCGCGCAAGCGCACCACCCGATCCGCGGCGTCCAGTCCCACCGTACCTTGGCCTCGGGGGTGGTGCCCCGAGACGGTCAGCACCAGGCCCGAGCTGGGCCCTCGGTGGGCGACCTCGAGCAGGCCGTCGACCGGCACCGCTCCCCAGATGTCTCCGTTCACGACCAGGACCGGCTCGAGACCGAGCGCCGCCCGCGCCCCGGCCACACCTCCAGCGGTTCCTCGGATTCGCTCCTCGTGGAACACCTGAACCTTGAACGGCAACTCTCCGACAACACTAGATATTTTGTCAGGTAACCAGTGCACGTTGACGGCCAG
>DATIDO010000092.1:0-6802 GCA_035456245.1 Polyangiaceae bacterium | reverse complement strand
TGGTGGCGTTCACGCGGCATCCACTATCGCTTCACCAATCACCGCCTGGTGGTCGAGACGGGCCTCCTGTCCAAGAAGCTCGAGCAGATCGATCTCTATCGCGTGAACGACTACACGGTGGAGCGGCCCTTCGGCCAGCGTTTGCTCGGAACGGGCAACCTGCTGTTGCGGACCTTCGACAAGTCCTCGCCCACGCTGGAAGCCCGAGGCCTCCGTGGCGACGTGGTGGCCCTGTACGAGAGCCTGCGGAAGGCCACGGAGCTCGACAAACAGCGGCGTGGCGTTCGGATGGTCGACTACGAATGACCGGCGTGGCAGGCTCGACTTCATGCTCGTGCGCCCCTGGTTCCTGGTCGGGTTTGCCGCGCTGACCGCCTCGGGCGGCTGGCTGGCAGCACGCGGAATCGGCGGGGACGGACCCGAGCAGCGAAGTGAGCGCAGTCGAGACGAGCTCAGCCGCCTCGAACGCCTCGTGGCGCGCTTGGAGGCCGAGGACCGCGCACGACGACACGACGACACGGCCGAGGGCAGTGGGGACGCGAGTAGGGACGCGCGCAGTGACGCGGCAGCCGACCAAGACGCGGCAGCCGCCGCACCGGTCGGTGAAAGCGCCGCTGAACTACTCGCGCGGCTCGAACGCGACTACCAGGCGGCGCGCGCCCAGGATCGAATGGGCGCCGACAGCACCGACCCGCTCCTGCTCGCGACGAACTCCGAGACGTCGACCCTGCCGGCAACCGTACCGGCGCCCCTGCCAGCGACGGCCGAACCAGCCCAGGCTCTGCCGGCCGCAGACCAAGCTGTACCCTCGCAAGCAGTGCCTTCAGTGCCCCAGCCCGTGGCCGTTCCTCAGCCCATGGCGGTCGCTCGGCTCGACCAGACCAACATCGGCACGATTCACAACGAGACGCACGTGCACGAGACGCATGTGCACGAAACTCAGCTGAATCAGGTCTCGATGGTCACGCAGTACCAACAGCTCCTGCTGATCGGCGCCTCCACGTCCGGCAGCCGATCGACCTCGTCGAGCAGCAGCACGGCAGCCCCGCGCAAGCCGGGCCCGTCACCGAACGACTCGAACCCCTGGGCGTCGACGGACTACTCGTCGCACTACGCGAATCCGTGGGGACCCATCTTCGGTCGCCGCCCCTGAGCGGTCACCGGCAGCTCTCGACGCCGTGATCGAGTGGCGTCGCTCGATCGACGTCTCAGTCGGACGCCCACAGCCAGCGCAACGTGACCTCGAGCACGTCGCCGCTGGCGCGCCCCAGGTAGTCGGGACTCTTCACGACCGGCAGGATGCTGGTGCGGATCTGCAGCTCGTCCGTCAGGAGCCAGCGCAGCTGAACCCCCGCGCGCACGATGCCGACCTGGCGCTCGTCGAGCCAAACCACCTCGACAGCCGGCGTGACGCCGATGTTGGTGCCCCGCAGGAAGAACTCGAAGCCCAAGCGCTGACGAACCGTCACCCCGGAACCAATCACCACCCACATGGTGTCGAGGTAGAGATCGTGTGCCTCGGGAAAGCCGGTCGCGTAGATGAGCTGGGTGTCGGAGCGCAGCTTGATCGGTCCGAGCGGCGCGTACAACTCCAGTTCGCTGTCCCACAGCCAGTACTGGGCGCGCGGGCCATCCAGGATGTCGATATCCCGACGACCGTAGCTGTCCTGCTGGGGCAAAAACGAACGGTTGTACGAGTATTGGTGCAGCATGCCACTGCGCACCTCGAAGAAGTTCTTCTCGACGCGCAAGCCCATGTAGCCGCCGATGGCGCTCGTCGAGACAATCGGAACCGCGTCGACACCCACCCACGAGAAGTGCGGCTGCCCGTAACCCACCGACACGCGCGGCCTCAGGAAGAAGAAGCCTACGTCGACGCGCGATGCCACGAACCATCGCTCCGCCCCGAAGCGCCAGCGCGTGCCAGGCGCCGAACCGAGCGTGCTGAGGCGCGAGTTACCGGGTCCGGTCTCGAAGCCTTGAGCGCGCGCCGTCGGCTCGAGCCCGAAGAAAACGCAGAGCAGGAGCGCCAGCCCCGCCAGGTACCTCGCGCCCGACCACCGTGCCAACCGTCGCATCACCAGGTACCCCCGAGGCTGATGCCGTTCAGGGTGGGGACCAAGCGGAACTCGCCCACGGAGCCGGGCGAGCGCGGCGTCCAACCGCCAATTCCGTAGTGGAGAGCCGGAACCGTGAAGCCAATCAGTGTGCCTACCGCCGCTCCCATCAGCACATCGGTGGCGTAGTGCATGTCGCCTACCACTCGGAACGTGGCGGTGGCGGCCGCCGTGACGAAGCCGCTCAGGCAGGGGATCCACGCCTGACCTCCGCTCAACGGGATGTGTGAATGGTGAGAGCAGGTCACGGCCGCCAGCGCGAAGGTGGTCGAGGCGTGCCCGCTGAAGTGACTCAGGTAGCGGTCGTTGCTGGTGCACTGCGAGGAACGCTCGTCCAGCTCGTCGGTTCCACAGGTTCGCCCGTAGGGGCGCTCGCGGCTCACCACGTTGGCGGTGAGCTGCTGCAGTCCGAGTGTGAGAGCGGCCACCTCGGCGTCGATCAGCGCCAGCTCCCTGCCCACCTCGGGACTACGGCGAAGCCAGGTAGCGTTGATCAGGGCGTCTCCCATGAACACGTAGGAAAAGGACAGACCGAGCAGGACGTCGCTCGTGTCACGGAAGGCGAGTTGCGTGCTGTAGTCGTCGGGCAGGAGCGCATTGCGCACGTCTTCGTCGAACCACCAGCCGCCCCGCGGACCGTTGATGCGATCGGGCCCCACGATCGCCGAGGTCAGCGCGGTCGCTCCACCGAGCGCGGTAATGACCAAATCGGGCCAGCCGAATGGAGCCGCTGTCGCTGGATAACTGACTGGATCGAGCGCGCCGGGAACGAGCCAAGGGCTCGGATCCCGCGCCACCAGCGCGGAGGTGGAGTCTTGCGTCAGCCCCGCTGGAGCGGGCGGCTCGGCAGTGGCTGCGTCAGTGGTGTTTGGCGCAGTGGTGTTTGACGCGTTGGTGGCTGCCGGACTGACCGGCTCGGCAGCGGTCGCGGCACTGGCTGTGGCGCTGGTCGGCTCGGCAGAGACGGCCTGGGTGTCGACCGTTTCGGCCCTGACCGTGGCTGCACTGGTCACTAGCGCCACCGCCGGCCCCCAGCGGCGGCACAGCGCAGTCCACGCATTCAGTGCGAAAAGACGCCGCAATGGAAGAAATCCGATCGTGAGTTCTTGGAGATTGACTTGGAATGGCGCTTCGGGTTTGCCTGGGTCGTGACCTCTGGAGCGGCCCGAGTTCTGTCGTTCCTTCTCGTCGGCCTCGCGACCAGCGGCGCTCTGGCCCAAGAGACGACGGCGCCCCGAGGTTCTCCTCGCCAGGATGGCCAACTTGCCGCGCCGGCGCCAGGCTCTCGAGACCCGGCTCCTCCGGCGCCAGCTTCTCCGGCAGAGCCTGGCCGCGCAGCACCGGCCGCTCCCGACGGCGCAGCACCGGCCGCTCCCGACGGCGCAGCACCGGGTGGTCCGCCGGCGACCGATGGTACGGCGACGGCTGGGAGTCCCGATGCTGGCCCCAGTCCGAACGCTCCCCCCACGAGCGAGCCACCCACGACAGAAGCCGGCGCTCCCCCTCCGGCAACGGGCGCCCCAAACACTCCCCCTGCTGCGTCTCCCACGGCAGCGCCGCCGCAGCGCCTCGACCAAGAGCTCCAGAGGGTCGACACCACCGGCAGTCCGCCCCCACCCGCACGTGAGGGCGAGAGCCGCGCCACTGGGGCCGACGAGCCGTTGAATGGCGAAGAACGGCAGCGCCCCGACTACGACGGACGTGACAACGTCGGGACGGATGCCGGTGACGTCCTGCGCTGGATCCCGCGGGTAGTGCTCTACCCCGTCTACTTGGTCATGGAATACGGCCTGCGGGTGCCGGTCGTGTGGACCATCACACGCATCGAAGAGTACCAGATCGCCGACCGCGTCTCCGACTTCTTCACCTGGGACAATGGTAGAGGGTCGCTCTTTCCCCTGGTCAGCTTCGACTTCGGCATCCGCCCCAACGTAGGCCTCGTGTTCAAGTGGACGGAGTTCGCCCCGCGCCACGATGCTTCCGCCACGTTCTTCGTCGGTCCCGACGACCTCTGGTCGGGCAAGGGCAGCATCGATCAGAAGTTGTTCCGCGACGAAGAGGCCCTGATCCGTTGGAGCGGCAGCTACGTCCGCCGGCCCGACAACGTGTTCTATGGCATTTCCGATCTCACCGATCGCTGCAACCAGCTGGCCCGCGGCTGCCGCTTTCGCAGCGCCATCGCCGAGGCGCGGCTGGCCTTGGTCGGCTGGGAGAAGAAGCTGTCACAGGTCGAGCTGTCCGCCGGCTACCGCCATGCGCGCTTCTCCACCGACAGCGACGGCCCCCCTTTGACCGAGGCGGAGGCCGCGCAACTGCCGGGCTTCGTCGAGGGCTACCAGATCCTCGAGCCTCGCCTCGAGTTCGCGCTGGACTCGCGTGACGAGGACCTCGATTTCCACACCGGCACCGGGTTGCGCTTCGATGGCAAGACGGCTTTCGCGGTCGACGTCGGTAGGCCCGACGAGCGCTGGTGGCGGGCGGGCGGCGAAGCCTCTGCCTTCTACGATCTGGGCTTCGGCCAAGTGTTGGCCACCAGCCTCTACTACGAGGGCATCCTCAACCTGGGCAGCCACGATGCCAACGGCCAAGCCACACCCATCCCGTTCTTCGAGCTGCCGTACTTGGGTGGCCAAGAGCAGATGAAGGGCTTCTTGCGCCGTCGCTTGATTGGCTACAACGCCTGGGCAGCCAACTTCGAGTACCACTACCCCATCACCTGGGGTCTGGACGCCGCCATGTTCGCCAGCGTGGGCAACACCTACGAGGATCTCGGCGACTGGAACCTCATCAAGAACTACCTGAGCTACGGGCTCTCGCTCAAGCTCGCCCAGGATCGCGTCTCATCCTTCGAAGGCATCCTGGCCTGGGGCTCCAATCGGATGGATGAGCCCGCATTCGATCCCTTCAACCAGTTCCGCTTCTCGGCCGGCATCAACAAGGGGTTCTGAGCCATGCAGCACTCTTCGAGCACTCCCCGCGCCTCCAGCTGCACGCTCGCTGCCGCGATCATGGGCATCGGTCTTTCCCTGATCCTCGGCTGCAGCCGTGAGGTGCGGCGATTTCCACTGCAGCCGCCGATGTGGAGTGATCCGGATCAGCACCCGCTCGAGGGAACGCCGGGCAAGTACTATTCGGGCATCCGCGCCGACGCCATCGACAAGTACCTCCTCTATCCGCCTTCTCGCGCGCTGCGCTTCGAGCAGGGTGGTGAGGCCACGAACGTCAACGCGCTCGACGAGGTCCCCAACTCGAGCTGGTTCCAGAACCGCATCGGTTGGTTCGACTACACCCCCGAGCGCATCGCTCAGGCCGAGTGTGGCGACATCCCCAACCTCTCGTCGGAGCAGGGCAAGTGGACGATCGTCAATGCCAAGCCCGACGGCGCCAACCCGGGCTTCTTCATCGAGGCGCCGGACGGCTACCGCTACCTGCTGAAATTCGACGGCAAGAACCAGCCGCTGCGCGCCACCGCGGCCGACGTCGTTGGCTCCAAGCTCTACTGGGCCATCGGCTACCACGCCGTCTGCAACGAGATCGTCTACTTCCAGCCCGAGGTCCTACAGATGGGCAAGGGCGCCATCACCAAGACCGCCCTCGGCGACGAGCGTCCGATGACGACCGCCGACGTCGAGAAGGTGCTCGCCATGGGCTTTCGCCTCAAGGACGGCCGCGTGCGTGCCTCGGCCAGCCGCTTCGTCCCTGGCAAGCCGATCGGGCCCTTCAAGTACGAAGACACGCGCTCCGACGATCCCAACGACGTGGTGCCGCACGAAGATCGGCGCGAGCTGCGCGCAGGCCACCTGCCGGCAGCCTGGATCAACCACGTCGACGCGCGCGAACAGAACACCTTCGACGTGGTGATCGACGAGAGCGGCAAGCGCTTCATCCGTCACTACAAGATCGACTGGGGTGACTCTCTGGGTATCGGCTTCAACCCCGATCGCTTGGCTCGCCGACTGGGCTACTCGTACGCCATCGACCTGGAGCAGATCGGCGTCGACTTGTTCACCATCGGCCTGCTGCATCGACCGTGGCACGACACCCACCGCACCAAGGTGCAGATCTTCGGCTACTACGGCGTCGAAGGCTTCGTGCCCTCCGAGTGGCGCGGCGTCTACTCGATCCCTGCCTTCGCGCGCCGCACCCCCGCCGACATTCTGTGGATGACGCGCATCTTCTCGCGCATCACCGACGACCACATCCGCGCCATCGTCGCGCGTGCCCAGCTCCCCGATCCTCGCCAGTCCCACTACCTGGAACACGCGCTGATCGGACGGCGGAACAAGTTCTTCGAGGAGTACCTCACCGAGTACGTCCCGCTCGCCAACTTCCGACTGGCACGCCGCACCAGCGGTTCGGGCGATCAATCACTGTGCTTCGAAGATCTCGGCATCGTGCACGGCGTCGCCCGCGCCAACGAGACCTACTACCAGTTTCGCTTCCGCGCCGGGAACGCCCTGGACCAGGAGCTGGGCTGGGTGCAGTTCATGCCGGACGAACGTCACCCGGCTTGGGCGTGCGTGAGACTACCGCTGGGCCAACACCGACCGTCCGATCTGGCTGGCCCCAACGCCAAGGACGACGATCCGCTCCGCTATGGCGTCATGGACCTGTGGGTCCACCAGAAGCCCACCGTGCTGCCGATGGGACAAGTTCGACTCCACTTCTACGATCTGGGTCCCGAG
>DATIDO010000091.1:0-2894 GCA_035456245.1 Polyangiaceae bacterium | reverse complement strand
GTCGGCGTCGCTGCGCAGCGAGTTCCAGTCGGCGACGGCGCGCTCCCAGTTCTCGGCCGTGGGCGCGTACTCGCGGCCCTTCAGGAACTCGTAGGTGGTCGCGTCCGGCTGCACGTAGCCGCAGCGAGCGCCGCCCTCGATGGCCATGTTGCACACGGTCATGCGCTCATCCATCGACATGGCGTCGAAGGTGGTGCCGGCGTACTCGTAGGCGTAACCGACGCCACCCTGCACGCCGAGCTTCTGGATGATGTAGAGGACGACGTCCTTGGCGTAGACGCCGGGCTTCAGCTTGCCGTTCACCTCGACGCGCCGGACCTTCAGCTTGTCCATGGTCAGCGTCTGGGTCGCCAGCACGTCGCGCACCTGGCTGGTGCCGATGCCGAAGGCCAGCGCGCCGAAGGCGCCGTGGGTGGAGGTGTGCGAGTCACCACAGCAGACGGTCATGCCGGGCTGGGTCAGGCCGCGCTCCGGTCCGATGATGTGGACGATGCCCTGCTCGGCCTTCTCCGGGGTGAAGAAGCGGATGCCGTGCTTCTTCGTGTTCTTCTCCAGCTCGGTCATCATCTGCTCGGACAGGTTGTCCGAGTAGGGACGCAGTTGGCTGGTGGTGGGGATGATGTGGTCCACCGTGGCGAAGGTGTGCTGCGGGTAGAGCACGCTCAGGCCCCGCTGCTCCAACATGGAAAATGCCTGCGGCGAGGTGACCTCGTGGATCAGGTGCAAGCCCATGAAGAGCTGGTACTGACCCGAGGGCAGCTGGCGGACGGCGTGACGTTCGAAGACCTTCTCGTAGAGCGTTTTTCCCATGGTTGTTTTCCGATCGAGGGGCGCTTGGCCCCGGTTTTCTTTCACTCGGCCGACTGTTGCGCCGGGCTGGTCTGGTGGTCGCGGTTGGTCTGATCGCGGCTGGTCTGGTCGCGGTTGGGAGCGTCCCGCTCCGCCGAGGTGAGCTCTTCGCCGCGCGCGGCGTAGGTCTCGAGGCGCTCGGCCAACTCGGAGCCGACGGTGGTCCAGTCGGTCAGGTGTGCGGGCGACAGGGACAGCCAGACGTGTTCGATGGCGCGCTGGCGCTCGGCGCGCAGGGTGCCTAGCGCGCGCAGGCCGGGGCCGGTGATCTCGTACTCGCGCTTGCGCCCGTCGTCGCCGCGCACGGAGGAGGTGATGAGCCCTTTGTCGGTCAGCTGCCGCAGGATCTTGCTGACGGCTGCGGCGCTCGACTTGCGCTCACGGGCGAACAGGCTCGGCATGAAGTGCTCGGACTGGATCTCTTCCAGCGCCTGCCACTGTTGGTCGGTCAGGCCGACGCTCTCGGCCAGCTGGCGACGCCGCTCGGTGAAGACAGCAGCCAGGCGGCCCAGGACCTCGATGGCCTGCAGAGCGCGCCCTTCGGGGCTTTCTGGCTGTCCATTCGAGGTCACCTCCTGATGTTAACCGAGGTTAATGATTGCGCAAGGTCAAATTCCGCCCATCCGAACCTCAACCAGGGTCGGCCTCGAAACAGGCCGGACCTCGACCCTCGGCCAGGTTTCCGACCTCAACCAGGGTCGGGGTCGACAGTGTCGAGAACCAGGGTCGGGGTCGACAGGGCTGGGAAATAGTCAGAAGTACCGGATTTTGGGGGGTGGGGTGGGAGGCGAACCCAACCTGGGTCAGGTCGGGGCGTAGTCAGTTGGGCGGAGTTGGGGGTGGGGGAGCGGGCAGGGGGCCGGGAATTTAGTCAATTTGCCCGAGAATTGGCGACCAAGGTGCGACCAAACCGATGTGGGAGCGGGGAAAATCGCTCGGTTCGCGTTGAAACCGGCTACGTTAGCCAGGTTGCCCATCCTCAGGAGACATCGATGACCCGCTTCGTTCCCGCTTGGACTCTCTTGGCCTCCGTGGCCACCGCGTTGGCCCTTTCCCCCCTCGGCTGTGGCAATGGGCCCGGCGCAGGGGCTCGCTGTGGGGACGAGGCGCTGCCCGTGGCCTGTGGCGCCAGCTGCGAACGGAACTCCGACTGTGGCGAGGGGCTCTATTGCGGAACCGACTTCGAGTGCATCGCCGACTGTATCGCGGGTGAGAAAGACGAGTACTGCGATGGCGCCGTCTGCTCGGCCGTCGGTCGCTGCCCCGGCTCGGACGACTTCGGGGCCGATGACGACATCTCCGACAGCGAAGACACGACCGACGGCGGCGCCGGAAGCGCTGGCTGCATCGACGTCGAGGTCGACTTCAGCCAGCAGCTCCCCAACGTGCTCCTGCTCATCGATCGCTCGGGCTCGATGAATGCAGGTGGCGGTTTCGACGATGCAGTGGCCGATGCGGTCAGCGCCGGTGACTACCAGCTGGGTGACTGCCCGAGCAACAACGACTGGCGCTGGAACGTCGTACGCGACGTTCTATTGAACCCGGATCGCGGCATCGTGGCCCCGCTCGAGGGCAAGGTGCGCTTCGGCATGTCGCTCTACACGTCGCTCGACGGCGTGCTCGATGGCGGCACCTGCCCGATGATGGAGAGCGTCCCCATCGCCGTAGAAAACTACGACGAAATGCTCGGTATCTTCCACTGTAGCGACTACACGAACGGTGGCGACACGCCCACCGGCCCCGCGCTGCTCGAAGCCGCGGACATCCTGGCTGGCGTCGACCTGCCCGGGCCCAAGGTGATCGTGCTCGCCACCGATGGCGAGCCGGACGACTGCGAGTGCCCCGATTTCAATTCCGGCAACGTGCCCGCCTCCTGCAACGACACGCGCGCCCAGGAGATCAAGGACGAGGTCGTCGAAGCAGCAGGTGACGTAGCGGCGATGGGCATCGAGGTGCACGTCATCAATGTGTCGTCGCCCGACAACGCCGGCTTGCAGACGCACCTCGCCGACGTGGCCACCGCTGGTGGCGGCGAGTCCTACCCC
>DATIDO010000090.1:0-5726 GCA_035456245.1 Polyangiaceae bacterium | reverse complement strand
TACCCAGGGGTGGGCGCGACGGAAGATGGCGAAAGAGCCCTCGATGAACTCTTCCTCCGGCTTTTCGTAGGTGACCTCGTCCAACAGTGCCATGCGCTCGTCGTACTCGACGCCTTGGTGCTTCAGCTCTGCCAGGCGGATGGTCTTGCGCTTGTCGACCTGGCGCAGCAGCAGGATCGTCGGGTTCTCCAGGATCGACTCGATCACCGAGAGCGCGCGCAACGGGTACCCGAGCTCCTCCTTGTCCAGGCTCTCGATGGCCTGCACGGCGTAGAGCGAGAGCGCGTGGTGCAGGGAGAAGTCTTCTTGCAGCTCGGTGTTCACTCGCACGCCGCCCGGGACCAGCTCCACGATGCGCGCCTCCCAGAGCGCGCGGAACAGCTGCAGGGCCTTCTTGCGCAGGCGCTGCTTCTCGCGCGGGGTCTCGTGGCAATCCTCGATCAGGTGCTTCATTGCCCGGCAGCCGTTCTCGTTCGGGCGCGACAGCACGCTCAGCAGCATGCCGTGGTCGACGTTGAAGCGGGACACCAGCGTCTCGGGGGCAGCCGCCTGCAGCTGCTCGAGCGTCTTCTTGTCCCACGGCGCGTAGCCCCGCTCGGGGGGCTTCTTCATGTGCAGCTTGCGGAGCTTCTTCGGATCGCCGGCCGCCTTGCGCGTCATTTGCAGGTTCTCGACCACGTGCTCGGGGGCCTGAACGACCACGGTGCCGCGATCATCGAAGCCGCGGCGACCCGCTCGGCCTGCGATCTGGTGGAAGTCGCGCACACTCAGCAGCTTGGTCTTGTCGCCGTCGTACTTGCACAGCTGGGTGAAGACGACCGTGCGCAGCGGGATGTCGATGCCCACGCCCAGCGTGTCGGTTCCGCAGATCACCTGGAGCAGGCCCTTTTGGGCCAGCTTTTCCACCAGCAGGCGGTACTTGGGCAGCAAGCCGGCATGGTGCACACCGATGCCGTGCGGCAGGTAGCGCAGCAGTTCGCGGCCGAAGGGGCTGTCGAAGCGGAAGCCGCGCAGCTCCTCGCGCAGGGCCAGCTTCTGCTCGCGCGTCGTGAAGTCGAGGCTGGTCAGACGCTGGGCTTGTTCGGCAGCGGCGCGCTGGGCGAAGTGCACGACGTAGATGGGAGCGCGACCGCGTGACAGCAGCTCCTGCAATGTCTCGTGGAGGGGGGTCTCCGCGTAGACGAAGTCGAGCGGGACCGGGCGGTCGGTGGAGCGTACCAACTTGGTGGGCGCGCCCGTGAGATCGTCGAGGCCGTCGACGAACACCTTGGTGTCGCCGAGCGTGGCGCTCATCAGCAAGAAGCGCGCGCGGCGCAGGGTGAGAAGCGGGACCTGCCAGGCGACCCCGCGGTCACGGTCCGAGTAGTAGTGGAACTCGTCGAGGATCACCCAGTCGACGTCGGCGCCACTGCCTTCGCGTAGCGCCAACTGCGATAGAATTTCGGTGGTGCAGCAGATGATGGGCGCGTCGGAGTTGACGCTGGCGTCGCCCGTACTCAGGCCGACGTTGGCGGGTCCGAACGCTCGGCACAGCGCCAGGAACTTCTCGCCGACCAGGGCCTTGATGGGCGCCGTGTAGTAAGCCCGTCCGCCACGGGCGAGTGCGCAGAAGCAGGCGAACAGCGCAACGAGCGACTTGCCCGAGCCGGTGGGGGTGTTGAGGATGACGTTGTGGTCCTCGGCGATTTCGAGGAGCGCCTCTTCCTGCGCGGGATAGAGCTGGAGCCCGAGCGCTTCCACGTACTCGAGGAAGGCGACCAGGCGGTCTTCGCCATCTCTCAGCCGTTCGCTGGGGAAGCGAGCCAGATCCAGCGGCGCGTCGTGGCTCGAGGTCATCGGGGGGCGTATAGCCGCTCGCTCGCGGCTCACAATCCGCGGGCGCTGGCGGCGGAGTGACTAGTGCCGACGCCGACGCCGGTATGCCCACCGACGGTGGCCCGCCGAGCGGGCGCCCCCAGGGAACGGGGTCGGGTTGCATGGCTGGGATATTCGAGTGACAATAAAGCGCTGCCATGTCGATTTTCCGCTCTTCTTCCCTTCTTGCCGTTGGTCCTCTTCCCTCTCGCCGATTGTTGAGAGGAGTCGCCGTCTTCGCGGCGTCGCTCGCGATCTTCGCGGCCTGTGGTGGCGACGACGGCGATGACGATGTCGTGCCCGACGCCGATCTCGATGCCGATCTGGGCGATACCGACGCCGACTTCGGCGACGACACGGACACGGGCAGCGGCACGGGCGGTGGCGGCGGCACCACCGGCCAAATCGACATATCGGAGACGCTGCCAGGCGGCTTCACCGAGAACACCTCGGGTGAGTCGCCGAGCGGAGGATGGATGTACGTCGGCACCGTCGCCGACAAGGGCGACGAGAAGATCCCGCTGTGCGCCAACGTGCTGCGCGTCGTGGTGCGCGACATGTCGTCCGACCATCCCGACTTCGGCCAGGGCGCAGAGAGCACACCGAACATCGTCACCGACACGTTGGGTGAGGATCGCAAGCCGGTCTTCAAGGGTCCGGCCGACACGGTGCAGTCGGCCGACTCTTTCAACGAGTGGTACAACTCGGTGGATGGCGTGAACGTGCCCCACCTGGTCGATCTCTGGCTCGAACCGGTGGGTGAGACGTTCATCTTCGATTCTGCCAGCTTCTTCCCGCTCAATTCGCTCGGCACCACGGGTGACGACGACCAGAAGTACCATGACGGCAACCGCTTCTTGTTCACCACCGAGCTGCACACGCAGTTCGAGTACATGGGTGGTGAGACCTTCACCTTCCGCGGTGACGACGACGTGTTCGTCTACATCGACGGCAAGCTGGCCGTGAACCTGGGCGGCATCCATGGGCCCGAGCAGGGCTCGGTGGATCTCGACACCTTTGCGGCAGCCAATGGTCTCGAGATCGGCAAGGTGTACCAGTTCGATCTCTTCCAGGCGGAGAGGAAGCCCACGGGCTCCAACTTCCGCGTGGAGACGACGCTCGACTTCAGCGGTTGCTCGACGCTGATCCCCGACGTGCCCGTGAACTGAGGCGCGTCGGTCGCTTTCGCCAGTCGAACTCTCGCGTTCGACTGGCGCCTGCGTTCAGTCGAGCTCGGCCTGTCGCTCCAGCCAACCGCGTAGCCACGCGCCAGCGCTGCAGCCCAGGATCACGAGTAGGAGCCAGCGAGACACCGAGCGGCCGAAGCGCGCCAGTTCGTCGCCCGTCCAGCCGTAGTTGGCCACCAGCCGGTTGAGGTCACCGTCCGAGGAATCCCCCAAGGCCGAGCCCCAGGGCAAGAGCGACGGATCGTCTACGGCGCGCGCGTAGAGGAGCGCGGCGTTGGCGAACGCCAGTGTGGCTGGGAACAGCACGAGGAACCGCCAAAAGTCCCAGCGCAGCTCTTCGTGGAGGCGAAAGGGAAAGAGCGCGAGCGGGATGGCAGGCAGCACCAACGGTCCCAACGGGCCACCGAGGATCTGCCACATCGCGCTGGTGGGGGCGGGGACGAACCACCAGAGCGTGAGCGTGGCGAGCGTCAGGATGGATGCCAGCGCGAGGCCAGCGTAGCGCTCCTGCTGCCAGGAGGTGAAGCCGACGAAGCCCCAGAGGGCGAGCACCAGGAGGCCGACCATCCAGCTCTGCTCCTCTTGCCAGAACGTGAAGAAGGGCAGCGGCAGGGCGACGCGAGCGCCGAGCCAGGACGCGAATGCGTGCCCCAGCTCGTGAAATGGCATGTCGACGAAGAGAGCGAAGAAGCCGCCCACCGGGGTGGCCACGAAGCCCAGGGCGAGCAGCAGTACGACGGGCACGGCGAGCTGCGGCAGGCGCTCGTCGAACTCGTTCATCCGTGTTCGGCGTGGCGAGCCAACGACCAGTCGAGAGCGAGCGGCAAGGGGCCGAAGCCCGCTGCGGCGTTGATGTGACCAGCACCGGGCATGATGAGCGTGTCGAGGCCCAGCTTGGTGCCGAGCTCTTCGATCTCTTCGGGCCCCGCGTGGTCGTCGTTGTCACTGCCAATCAGGCGGCTCACGCTGCGCAGTGGCTCCCAGCTCGCAGCCAGACGGGGCGGGGGCAGGAACGACTGAATCGGCTCGAACAAGGACCACGGTGAAGGCGGCGCGATCAACAGGGCGGCGCGCACGCGACCTTCCGCGGCGTAGCGCGCCAGGTAGTGATCGACCGCCCAGACTCCGAGTGAGTGCGCGACGAACGAGACCGGAGTGGGGCTCGCCGAGACGACCGTGTGGAGCGCGGCCAGCCATGCGTCGAGTTGGGGTTCGGCGGCGTCGGGGAGTTCGGGGAAGGCATGGGGCACGTTGCGTTCCGCGAGCTGTCCGCGGAGCCAGTGTTGCCAATGTCCCGGGCCGGAACCGTCCCAGCCGTGCACGATCACGATCATGGCGGAAACATAGCCTGGAAAGCCCTCTCCACGGATGCCTGTTGGTGAGGCCGCTCCAAGTTCGCGGAAAATCCACCGTGGGAACGGAGGCTCCGGCAGAGCGAAGCGCTTTTGTCTTCGATTTTGCGACGAAGGTCCGCGCCGTCGTGCACGAGGCAATGACGCGCTGTCGCGTGCGGACGATCGATCATGAAGAGCAAGACGGGCTGGTTGGGGTGGGGAGCGTTGGCGTTGGCATCGGGACTGGGAGCATGTGACGACGCGGGCGTCACCGACGGCCTGGGCGGAAGCGCGAGTGGCGGTACTGCCTCGGGGGTGGGCGGCCTGCCGGCCGCGGGCGGTACTGCCTCGGGTGGTGCCGGCACCGGCGGCGCAGCGGCCACTGGCGGTGCGGCCACCGGGGGTACGACGTCCGTCCCGCCACGCGAGGATGGCTTCGCCTTGGTTTGGTCGGACGAGTTCGACGGGCCGAGCATCGACAGCAGCAAGTGGCAGCACGAGGTGAACTGTTGGGGCGGCGGCAACAACGAGCAGCAATGCTACGTCACGGCCGCCAAGAACTCGTACATCGAGTCGGGCATGCTGCACGTCAAAGCCATCGCCGACTCACCCACGGGCGCAATCGGCGGTCCGGGCAACGACGCGACGCAAGTGACGCGCCCCTACTCGTCGGCTCGCCTGCGCACGGCCGGCAAGGCCGATTTCAAGTACGGCCGCTTCGAAGCGCGCATCAAGTTGCCCCAGGGCCAGGGGATGTGGCCGGCGTTCTGGATGCTGCCTACCGCCTACGCCTACGGTGGGTGGGCCCGCAGCGGAGAGATCGACATCATGGAGGCGGTCAATACGTCGCCGTCCAACAACCTCGTCTACGGGACGCTCCACTACGGCGCCGAGTGGCCCGCCAATGTCCACACGGGCGACTCCTACGATCCGAGCAACTACGTGGCGGAGAACTTCCACGTCTACGCGGCCGAGTGGGAGCAGGGTGAGATCCGCTGGTTCGTCGATGACGTCCACTTCGAGACGCAGGACGATTGGTACTCGACGGGCAACGCCTTCCCCGCGCCCTTCGACCAGGACTTCCACATCCTGCTCAACTTGGCCGTCGGTGGCGCCTGGCCTGGACCGCCCAACGACAGCACGACTTTCCCCCAGGAAATGGTGGTCGACTACGTTCGCGTCTACCAATGTGAGGCGGCGCCCGACACGGGCATCGGCTGCGGAACCACCGATCCGAGCGTGACTCCACTCTGAGCAGGGGGCGAGCGCGCTGGCCTTCGGCGGAGAGTCGTCGCGCGAGGCCCTTCGAGGGGTGGGTGGGCGCTTTACGCGCCGCCGGGCCCGATGAAGG
>DATIDO010000089.1:0-13549 GCA_035456245.1 Polyangiaceae bacterium | reverse complement strand
TGGGTGTCGACGGAACCTGCCGTGTGACCGACTTCGGTGTCGCAGGAGCCGCGGGCGCGCAGGGTGAGGCAGCGCGAGGCAAGCCGAGCTACGTGGCGCCCGAACGCCTGCTCGGCAAGCTCGCCGATCAGCGCGCCGACTTGTTCTCGCTCGGTGTGGTGCTCTACGTGAGCCTGACCGGCGTCGATCCGTTCCTGGGAGCGACCGCCGACGAGACCGTTCGCAAGGTTCTGGAAGGCCCCATCCTGCCTCCGAGTGAGGTCGGCCTGCGACCGCCTCCGTCGCTCGATTGGGTGTGCATGAAGGCCTTGGCGCGCAATCCCGAGGAACGCTTCCAGTCGGCCGAGGAGATGGCGACGCAACTGCGGCGCGTGGCTGCGCGGGACGAGGCGCTGTCGTTGGCCGGGCCTGGTCCCGTGGCAAGCTGGGTGCGCACCGTCCTCAAGCCCACTCTGGAGGCCAGGCGTGCGGCTGCCATCAAGGGTGTCGAAGTCCTGGGTGAGCGCGGTTCGCTCTTCACCATCCCTCCCGGCGCGGTGACCGAAGGAGACGTGCTTCGTTCGATGTCCGAGCCGCCACCGAGCAGTCAGGACTTCGGTGATCGGACGGAGGTGCTGAGCGCCCCGGCGGTCGAGCCGCGGGGACGCGCCGTCATCTACGCCGCCGTGGCGTTGGCGGTGGTCGCCGTGGGCTGGGTCATGCTGTTCCCCGATCAGACCAAACACCTGCTCAAGATGGATTCCGCCCCTGCTCACATGACACCCGAAGAGGCGCACGAGCTGACACGGGAGGCTCCGGTGATCGAAGAGCCGGCCCCCGAGGAATCGGTCGAGCCGGTACACGTACCGACGATTCGTCCCCGCGGAGGCCACGATGAGTGAGGTCGCGGATTCCCGAGATGGAGGCGCGTCGCTGTCCGGCGAGCTCGAGCGCTTGGTACCGGACGTGGGCGAACAGCCCGCGGAGGCGGGCGTGTTCCTGGTTGGCCTGAGTGGTGGGAACGCAGGCAAGCTGTTCAAAGTGCCCCTGGGGGAGTCGTTCCTCGGGCGCTCCAGCAAGTCGATTGTCACCTTCGACGAGAAGGCCATCTCACAGCGGCACGGTCGTCTGGTGCTCGACGGCGGGCGGTGTGTTCTGACCGATCTGGGCAGCACGAACGGCATCTACGTCAACGAAAGTCGGATTCACGAACCCGTGCAGCTGGCGCCCGGTGACGTCATTCGCATGGGCCGGACCAGCCTGGGCTTCCTTTCGGACGGAGCGGGGGACGCGCAAACGAGCGCGCTGACGCGCTCCAACACCAGCCGCTTCCAGTTCGATGGTCGCACCGGCGCCCTGCCGGTCTTGGCCCGTCCCACGGCGGCCTCGGTCGTCGACGTCAGCGGCAGCGAGCTGAACGGTCTGGATGTGGCCTTGGATCGGGCCGCGCTGATCTGGGGCGTAGTGCGCACCTACCGCCGCCCGCTTCTCGTCGGTCTGCTGTGCGGAGCGGTGCTGGGTGCAGCGAGCGTCGCCATCAAGCCGCCTCCCGCCAAGGCGGAGTTCCAAATCTTCCTCAAGCATCTGGGCTTGGAGCAGTCGCAGGGCCGCTACACCGCGGCGGGTGCGGAGTACTTCCGCTTCGCCAGCAAGAACTTCACGGCGCCCGAGTTGGTGCGCCAGACGATGAAGTCGTTCGGTTTGCCCGTGGACGATCCGGTGCTCAGCGGAAAGATCGGGAGCGACCTCGGCCTCCGCCCGGAAGATCAGAGCATCTACGTGGGCACCTTTTACCACACCGACGCCGACTTCGCCGAGCGCTTCCTGGCGACGCATTTGCAGAACTACCTGGAGCGCGAGATCGGAAAATCGATCCGTGTGCTTTCCAGCGAAGTCGCGCTGCTGCGCAAGCAGTACGACGAGAACGCCGCGGAGATGAAGCGCCTGCAGGGCGAGATGAAAGAGTTCAAGGAGAAGCACCTGGCTGGGCTGCCCGAGCACGCGGCAGGCCAGCTGGAAGCTCGCGCCGAGCTGCAGAACCGAGCCGTCGAATTGCGTGCGGCGCTCGAACGCTACAAGCAGGAGTATGCGTTGGGGCGCAGGCAGTACGCGGACGGCAACGCGCTCGTGGCGACGCGGGTGGATCGGGCTTCTTCCTACGGTGATGCCTTGGCCAAGGTCAGGCAGAAGATCGCCTCGATGAAGGCGAGTGGTTACAAAGAAGAGAGCTCGGAGGTGCGCGCGCTCCGCGCCGAGGAGAGCTTGCTGAACGAGCAGCAACAGCACGACGTGACGGCCGCGACCAGCGAGACGGATCGTCAGGCGAACCGAGAACACACGGCGTTGGGTGATCGGGTCGATCGCCTCGGCGTCGATGTCGCTTCGACGCAGACCGAGCTCGATCTGGTCCTCGGTCGGCTCGGCGAGATCGACAAGATCGCCGCCACGTTGCCGGCCGTGGAGGCCAAATTCACGGCTCTCTCGGACGCGATGACCCAGGGGCAGAGTCTACAGCAGCACCTGTACGAACAGTTGAAGGCGAAGGAACTCAAGCTCGAGTTCGAGCGTGCGAGCGTCGCCGGTCGCTACGAGATCGTGGAGCCACCCAGCGCCACGCCGGCCAAGCCGGTAGCCGTGGCCGCCCAGCGCGGAGCCGTCGCGGGCCTGTTGGGGCTCGTGATCGCGGTCGTTGGCTCGGCGTTGCATTGGCTGAACACCTACGCCAAGGGCAGGCGCAGGCCTTCGGCCTCGTCCCAGGCGCTGATGCGGGTTTGACGGATCGCCGGGCTCAGCGGGCGAACTGACCGTGCAGTGCGTCGGTGCCGTCCGTCCAGTCGAAGCCGATGTAGCCGATGAACTGTCCCTGGAACGAGTCGCTGTCGAGCGAACTCAAATGGGGACCGCGCAGCAGGTTGCGTAGCCCGAACAGCAGATCGAGCTGCGTCGAGGCTCTGTAGCGTTGGGGTAGATCGAGCCCCACGAAGGTCTCGTAGAAACCCTGAGCGACCGGTTCGGAGGTGATCGAGGTGGAGGCGAACAGCGCAGCCCCGGACTGCCAGTGACGGTCCCAGTCGATGGTGGCGTCGAACTGTACGAACCCCTGGGGGCGGTAGGTGAAGTTGAAGCGATCGAAGAAGCCGCGAACGCCACCCGCGTAGTGAAGCGTCCAACGGCGGTGCTGGGCGTCGCCTCCTCGGGTGGCATAGTCGACGGACGCCGCCGGCAGCCAACGATTCCGCGACTCCTCCAGGGAGTGCACGAAGTCTGCACCGCCCCGCACTCCGAAGGTCGATTGTGCGTCGGTTTGCCAGGTCCAGCCTGCCCAGCCGCGCAACGTCACGAAGTCGGAGGTCGTGTTGCCGAGCAGCCAATCGCTGCCGAGCGACAGCGACAGCGAGTGATCCTTGGTCACGCGGTAGCTGTCGGTGACCGCCAGCGTCCAGGCCGAGAAGTTGGGGATCGGGGCGTCGGTCCCCGGTGCATCGGACGAGAGCCAGCGCTGGCCGTTGGCGCCGGCCGAGACCGTCAGCGAGTTGCGGCGGCTCGTCAGCCAAGTGTTGTCGTACTGGAGCGCGGCGATGGCGAGCGGAATGACCGCCGTGGCGGCGGCTCCCGTACCCGGCAAGAACACCTGAGAGAGCGTCGCGTAGCTCAACTCGCCGATGCCGCTGGAGAGGCGCAGGCTCGACGTCCATCGTGGTGAGAGGCGCACCACGTAGTTGCCATCGAGCGTGTAGAAGAGCAGCGGACGATCGATGCCAACGCTGTTGGGGAACAGGCCGTACAAGCGAGGTCCCGTGCGCAGGATGAGGGTCTCGCTCGGCGAACGCAGGCGCATGCCTCCGCGCAGGTCGAGAATGGCCTGCATGGCGGGTAGAGCGTCGGCCGCGGCGTTGACGGGGATGTAGCCGCCGCCCAGCTCGCCACGTGAGCCCACGGCCCAGTCCACGACCGTGGCGTTCCCCAGAACCCCGGCGAGCAAGGCGAGCGAGGAAGCGCCTGCCAGGCTCATTCGACGACGATCAGATCGTGATCGAGGAGGCGCACGGGGGTCTTGCCGCTCGTCAGATCCGTCATGCGGAAACGGACGCGGGTCTGGCTGCCACGCACCAGGAAGATCGAATCGTCATCGGCGAATTCGGTGAGGCCGCCCGCCAGAGCGAGCGCGTTGGCGACACCGTCACTCGGATCGGCCAGGTACTTGCCGGGCGCCTTGACCTCGCCGAGCACGCTGATTTGCAGCCGCCGGGCGGCGATGACGACGGAGACCTGGGGGTTCTCCAGGCTGGCCGAGAGGCGCTTGGTCAGGTCCACCTTCACCTCCTCGGGAGTGCGAGCCAGGACCAAGATTGGTCCCACGGTGGGTACGACGATGAAGCCGGTGGTGCTGACGACCGGGGTGCCGCTCATGTTGTCGTGACCCTCGACGACGACAGTCAGGGTGTCACCGGCACGGATGGGTCCGGGGCTGGCAGCGGTCTCTTCTGGTTGGGCGTGAACGTCCGAGGCCCAGACGAAGGGAGCGGTCGGCGCGCAGGCAGTGCCGAGCCCGAGTAGGGCAACCAGAGGGATCACGGCCCATCGCGTCAATCCGCCTCGACCCGTTCGTCGTGCCGATCTGTGTGCGAGTGATGAGAAGCGTGGGGGAGAGGCAGATACGCCGGGGAAACAGCCGACTGGTTGCCGTGTGCACTCTGTAACAGTCCGACCTCGTGTGATACCCAGCATCATGCTCACGCTGCCGCCGAGGGTACGCGCCCTGGGAACGCGTGTCGATGCCCTGACCCTGCGCGAAGCCACCGAGATCGTGGTGAGTTGGGTGGTGGAGCCGAGCAACACGTGTCGCTACGTAGTGACCCCGAATCTCGACCACGCCGTGCTGTTGGCCGAGCGCGTGGACTTTCGCGAAGCCTACGACGGCGCCGCTCTCGTGCTCGCGGACGGCACTCCGTTGCTGTGGGCTGCTCGACTCAACGGCGCGAAGCTGCCCCAGCGTGTGGCCGGGAGTGATTTGGGCCCCGCTGTCTTGGCGGACCTTCCCGCGGGGACGCCGGTGTTCCTGCTGGGCGGTGCCGAAGAGGCTTCGCGTCTCGCTGCTGCGCAGATCACGGCGCGCTGGCCCCAGGTGAAGGTCTGCGGTCGCTCGAGCCCCGCGCCCGGGTTCGAGCAGGACGCAGAAGTCTGCCGTGAGATTTGTCGACAGATCCGCGAGAGCGGGGCGAAGCTGTTGATCGTAGGTTTGGGCGCTCCGAAGCAGGAGCTGTGGGTGCATCGCCACCGAGCCGAGCTACCGGGCATGACCGTGCTCTGTTTGGGGGCAACCATCGATTTCATTGCCGGGACCAAGCGTCGCGCACCGCCGTGGATGCAGGCAACGGGTCTCGAATGGCTGCATCGCGCTGGTTCGGAGCCGCGGCGACTGGCGGCGCGCTACATGCGGGACGCAGTCAAGCTGCCCGGGTTGCTCTGGCGAGATCGAGTCGAGCGAGCGCGCGGCTGATTCACGCGAGGCCGAGTGAAGAGAGGCTGAGCACAGCGGCGCAGCGTCGGCCTCGTCCGATGTTGCATCGCCGTGCCCTCACTGGGCCGCGTCGGCGCCCGGAGCCAGCGAGATGCGACCTTCTTCTTGCTGCTGCCGCTCGATGCTGTCGAACAGCGCGCGGAAGTTGCCACCGCCGAAGCCTTGATCGCCCTTGCGCTGAAGGAGCTCGATGAAGAGCGGTCCGGCCTGAGGATCACGGAACAAGGTGGCCGCTTCACGCATGAAGATCTGCAGCATGTAGCGGCCGGGCTCGTGGCCATCGACCAGAATTTGGAGTCGGCGGAGGAGCTCGATGTCTTCGTCGATTCGCTGCACCCCCAGCTCTTGTAGTCGTTCGGGGAGCAGCTCGTAGTAGGCGCCAGGGGTCGGCATGAAGTCGAGGCCGTGCTTGCGCATGCCCTCGACTGCGCGCGGCAGATCCTCGACCGCAAAGGCGACGTGTTGCACGCCGGCGCCGCGGTGATCCTCGCAGAACAGGTAGATCTGCGAAGCCTTGAAGAACGGCTGAGCCGGCTCGTTGTTGGCGAATTTCAGGCCCGAGTGGGGGTCCCACATCACCACCGACTTGAGACCCGAGCCCCCGAAATGGCCCTTCTTCACGTCCTGGGTGTGGAAGTCGATGGCCCAGTAGCGCTCGAAGCCCATGACCTGCTCCATCCAGGCCAGGGCCGGCTGGAGCGTCAGGAAATTCGAGGTGATGTGATCCACCGCCAAGATGCCGAAGCGATTCGTGGCTGGTGCCTCGGCCACCCGACGCAGGTCGGGCATGATCGGCGTGCGACCTTCGTGCTGCACGAAGCGAAAGAGCGTGTCGCCGATGGCCGTGGCGATGTCGAACCAGCTGACGAGGCCACCCTCGACCCGCCTCCGTTCGATCCCCGTCGTCGGCGTGGCTCCTCGGCTGGTCAGGATCTCGAATGCGCGTGCCACGTCGGGTACGTCGAAGACGACGCGACCCAAGCCTTCGGGGTGCTTCTCCAACCAGCGGAAGCTCTCACCGCGGGAGCCCAGAGGCTCGATGAAGACCAGGCGCACGCCGCCGGCCTCCACCACGCTGGCGCGGGCGCGATGATCGGCCTCGAAGTCCGCGGTGCTCACGGCCACCTCGGTGAAGCCGAGCTCGTTCACGTAGTGGTCGCGGCTGCGCTCCAGATCGCGCACGAACAGGTGCAGGGACGAAATGCGCTCGATGCGAAGGCTTTCCCTATTCATGAAGGTCTCCTGTCCGATGCGGCCAAGCGTGCTTCACGGTCGAGAATCCGCGCGACCGCGAGAACGTTGGGATCTTGAAGCATACTCGAATGTCCGCCCGCTACGTCGTGGACGGTCACGGGTGACGTCGTCTTTCCCTCCCAGCCGAGTAGGGGGTCATCGAACAGGTCGATGTAGGGTGTGTCGTCGATGAGGGACCCGTCGTACGCAGGATCCTTCTTGGTGGCTCGAATGAGGACCGCGCGACCTTCGTAAGGGCGCGGGATCACGTACTCGCGCTCGGCGAAGCGCAGCACCACCCGAACCGGGATGTTGGCCAGGTAACGGGCCGGCTCCATCCCCAGATCCAACTGCGTCCGGAACAGCCGCATTTTCAGGCGGTTGAGCGCAATCCGGCTGCGGTTCGTCGTTTCGTAGCGCAGCACGTTGAAGGCGCGACCGCCCACGATTCGCAGCAGACGGCCCGCCCGCTGCAGCCTGCCACCCTCGCCGGGGGCACGCAGCGCGCTGCCCAGGCGGTTCATGCGTGCCTGGCTGAGGCCCTTGGGCGGGAGGGTCACGTGCGCGACGTCGATGAGCGCGACCAGATCGACGGCCTGCCCGGCTGCGCGCAGCAAGCGCGCCATCTCGAAGGCGATGAAGCCGCCGATGCACAGGCCCCCCAAGAAGTACGGGCCCTCGGGCTGGGTGCGGCGTACGACCTCCACGTAGTGACGCGCGACGTCGTCCAGGCGGGAGTGGAGCATGGGGAACGACGCGCTACCGTGCGGCTGGATGCCATACACCGGCCGGTCGCCTGGCAGGCACTCGGCCAGGCGGCGATACGGGATGCACTCGCCCTCACCGTCGTGGACGAGGAAGAGCGGCACATCGCCGCCGCCCGTGCGCAGTGGAATGAGCGCAGGCCGTAGCTGGGTGGCCGGCGCGGCCAGCGTGGCGGCCAGGGAGCGGACGGTGGGCTCGGTGAGCAGCAAACTCATCGGCAACACCACGCCGAACGCGCGCTCGATCTCGATCATCAGTGGCAGCGCCATGAGCGAGTCGCCGCCGGCTTCGAAGAAGTTGTCGCAGACACCGACTGCCGTCGTCCCCAGCACGCGCTGCCAGATTGCGAGCAGTCGCCGTTCGTGGTCGTTCGCCGCCGGGACCAGCGTCAGGTGACGCAAGAAGTCCTCGGCGGTCGGCTCCGGCAGGGCCTTGCGGTCCAGCTTCATGTTCATGTTCACCGGCAATGCGGGGAGCAAGACGAAGGCCGACGGCACCATGTAGTCGGGGAGCTGCTGGGTCAGGTAGGTACGGATCGGCGGGAGCTCCGCGTCGCCGTCCAACACCAAATAGGCGACGAGCAGCTTCTCCCTGCCGACGGGAGTGTGCGCCGCGGCGACCGCGTCCCGCACGCCGGGAGCGCGCCGCAGCGCCGCCTCGATGTCACCCAGTTCGATGCGCATGCCGCGCAATTTGATTTGGAAGTCGCTGCGACCCAGGAGCTCGACGTTGCCCTCTGCGTCGTAACGGCCCACGTCGCCCGTGCGGTAGTAGCGCTCGCCGCCCCAGTTCACGTAGCGCTCTTCCGTCAGCGCAGGGCGCTTGAAATACCCGGGCGTCACGCCGGCTCCCGCGAAGTGCACCTCACCCGCCACGCCGATCGGGACCAGATTTCCGCGTGCGTCGAGGATGCGCACCCTGACGTTGGGGAAAGGTGTGCCTACCTTGCTGCGCGTGAGCGTTTGCTCGCGCGGAACCGCGAACGAACAGCCCATGCAGGCGATCTCGCTGCAGCCGTAGATGACGAATAGCTCCGCGCGCCGAAACAACGGCTTGAGCGACTCCAACAGATCGGCGGAGACGAAGTCTCCACCGGAGGAGACATGACGCAGGTTGTCGAAATGCGACGCTGGCACGCCTTCGTCGCGAGCGTAGGCGACGAATTTGCGCAGCAGACTGGGCGACGAGTGTACGAGCGTGCAGCGCCGCAGCGTCTCGGCCAGGCGAGGGAAGTCCACGACGTGATCGCGGTCGAGCAAGACGAGCTCGGCGCCCACGACGAGCGGCAGGAACATCTCGAACATCGTGATGCTGAAGCTGAATCGCGCCATGGCCGGCACGACATCGCGCTCGTCGAGTTCGTACTTGTCGACGGCGACCTTCACGAAGTGCGTGAGGTTCGCGTGGTTGGTCATCACCCCCTTCGGCAAGCCGGTCGTGCCGGAAGTGTAGATGACGTAGGCCAGGTCGCTGGGCTGGATGTCGATGCCGGTGGCTTCGCTCGGATACACATCCAGCTCCGCCGCTTGGACGTCGAGGGCGAAGAACGGGACACCGGGCGCGTGGAGGCGCGCTCGAAACTCCTCGTGAGCCAGGATGAGCCGGGGCTCCACGTCGGCCAAGATGGTCGTCAGGCGTTCGACTGGGTAGGTCGGATCGAGTGGTACGTGGACCGCGCCCACCTCGAAGAGGGCAAGCAAAGCAACCACGATGTCGAACGAAGGCGCGACACAGACCGCGACGCGGTCTCCCTTGGCGATGCCGAGCTGGAGCAGGTGGTGCGCGAGACGGTTGGCGCGCGAGTCGAGTTCGGCGTAGCTGAGCGAGCGCTCGCGATGTCGCAGCGCCGTGCGCTCGGGTGAGAGGTGGGCTCGATGCGCTACCCAGCGGCGTAGTGGCAGGGGGGCGAGCGCGTGCGAGTCGGCTTGGCTGGCATCGTTCCACTCCTCCAGGAAGAAGCGCGTCTCGGTGTCCGTGAGCAAAGGCAGCTGCGCCACGGCGCACTCGGGGTGTTCCGCCAAGCCTGCGAGCAGCGTGGAGAGGTGCCGAGCGATGCGCTCGATGGTCGTCGGCAGAAAGGCGGCGCTGTCGTAGCCGAGGCGCAGGAGATGCCCCTGCTCGTTGGACGTGAAGACGAATGCCAGTGCGCCGACGAACTCGTCGAGAGCCCCTGGATCGTCGGTGGGTTCGACGAATGCGACCAGCACGTCGCTCGAGCCTGGCGTGGCCGGGAGCGATTCCATCGCAGCGGCCGCCCGAGCGACACAGCTGGCTCCTGGATCATCCGGCTGGATGGGGAGCAGGAGCAGTCCGAGCTCTGGCGCTTCGTCAGGTCGGCCTAGGTTCCGGACCAGGAGGTGAAGCGGAATGACCTCTTGGTGAGTGTAGCGATGGGCCAGGATCGCGACCGCGGTGAGCAGTGTGGCGACCTGACTCCGGGGAGCCAGCACGCCGACGTCGAACCAAGCGCGTCGAACGGGCGTTCCGACGAGTTGACGCGAGTCGCTGGGAAAGTGCAGCTCGCTCGTCTCGTTCGCCCAGCCGACCTCGGATTCGGCTGGACGCGGAGATAGAGCCACGTCGTGCATTGAACTGAACGATAGCCTAAACAAGGCAGCGTTACAGCGGGAGCGATGGTTCGTTCGTAGGGCGATTCCCCGGGGCATCGATGCGGAAACAAGCGCTGAAAGTTCTCGTAGCGTTGGCCGTGGGGCTGGGCGCTTTCACGTTCGTGTTCCTCGGAGTCGTGCGTGCGGGGCAGGGCGAACGGACCGGCGTGGAACACGTCGGGCGTTTCACGTTTGCGCTCCTCGGTGATCCGCAGCTCGGCTACGGACCGGGCGGTAGCTGGGCCGATCGGCGTCGCTTCACTTCGGTCGTCGAGGGCGCTGCGCGAGCCGGCGCGGAGCTGGCAGTCATCCCTGGCGATCTCGTTCAGGATCGCGCGTGGTCCGAACAGTGGATGTTCGATGGGGCGCGGGCGGCGAGTCCGTTGCCGCTCCTGCTGGCAGCCGGCAACCACGACGTGGTCGATCGGCGGAGCTTGGAGGCGTTCCGTGCGCGCTACGGCACCGACCACCTCGTCCATCGCACGCCGACAGCCGTCTTCGTGGTGCTCGATTCGGAGACGATGCGCGACGCTTCGCTGTCCCAGGCCGACTACCTGGAGGGATGGCAGAGCTTGGAGCGCGAGCTCGCGGGGCTCGAATCGGATGCGCGCGCGCGGTTCGCGGTGATGCACCGGCCCCCCTTCGTCGATGACGAGAGGGAGCCGGACACGGATGCCAACTGGCCGGGAGTCGAGCGTGCGCGCCTGCTCGCCCTGCTGAGGTCCCATGACGTCCACTGGGTGCTGGCTGGGCACCTGCATCGGCGTCGGGTCGTCATGTCCGACGGTCTGACCGTGATGGTGCTGCCTGGCAGTGCGCGGAGTTTCGATGGTTCCGACTTGGGCTTCGAGAGGTTCGTAGTCGAGGACGGCCGGGTGTCTCACACTTGGATCCGACTGGGCCCGGGTCCGGCGGCTCCGTTTGCGCCGCCCCACATGTCGGGCTGGACGCCGCGCTTGTTCGACTTCAGTCCGCGGCACTGGTTCTTCACCCTGCTCTACGCAGGTGCTGCCTGGGTTGCCTGGCGCGCGGGACGCCGCGGCGCCGGTTCGTGGACGTGGCGAATGGTGGCCTGGGTCCTGGCGGTGTTCGCTTCGAACTGGCAGCTCGACTGGGACGAAGCTGTCGGCGAGTGCGGACGCATCGCGGCCAAGTTGGCGGGCATCTACCAAGCGCGTCACCTGATCACTCCCGTTGCGCTCGCCGTCCTCTTGGCCTTCGCGGTCCCTTGGGTGGTGGTCCGAATGCGGACCAGCGGCGCGGGGCGGACCGAGAAGCTCGCTTCGCTGGGGCTCGTGGTGCCGATCGGATGGTTCGCCTTGAGCACCATCTCCCACCACGATTTCGGCATGATCTGGAGCGAGGACGCCTGGGACCTCGCGCATCTCGGCGCCTGCCTCTGGGTCCTGTGGCTGGGGCGCCGCGGAATCGCCGAAGCCGGCAAGGCGAAATGACCGGCGCCGCTGGGCTGTGCTAGGGGTCCTGCCGTGAAAATTGCGGTCATTGGTTCGGGTTACGTGGGTCTGGTAGCGGGCGCTTGCTTCGCCGATTCCGGGACCACCGTCGTCTGTGTCGATCGGGACGAGCGGAAGCTTCGGCTGCTCGAGAAGGGCGAAGTGCCGTTCTACGAGCCCCGGCTCGCCGACATCGTGAAGAAGAACTGGCCCGACCGCCTGACCTTCAGCTCCGATCTGAAGACGTCGATCCGCGGCGCTCAGGCGATCTTCATCGCCGTGGGTACGCCCCCCCTGGAGGACGGCAGCGCCGATCTGAGCCACGTGTTGGGCGTCGCCCGTGAGGTGGCCACGGCGGCCGAGCACGACATCATCCTGGTGACCAAGAGCACCGTGCCCGTGGGCACCAACCAGAAGGTGCTGGAGACTGCGCGGCAGTACACCAGCTTCCACGTCTCGGTCGTGTCGAACCCGGAGTTCCTCAAGGAGGGCGACGCCGTGAACGACTTCATGAAGCCCGATCGCATCGTGATCGGGACCAACGACGATCGCGCTTTCGAGATCATGTCGCGCCTCTATGCGCCCTTCAATCGCCAGCAGAACCGCGTGCTGCGCATGAGCCCGCAGAGCGCCGAGATCGTGAAATACGCCTCGAATTCGCTGCTCGCAGCCAAGATTTCGTTCATGAACGAGATCGCTCAGCTCTGTGACATCACCGGCGGCGACGTCGAGGACGTGCGCATCGGCATGGGCAGCGACAAGCGCATCGGCATGCACTTCCTCTACGCCGGTCTCGGCTTCGGAGGCAGCTGCTTCCCCAAGGACCTCCGCGCCCTGGTGGACACCGGCAAGAAGCTGGGTGTCGACATGGCCATCAGCCGGGCGGCTACCGAGACCAACAAGATCCTCGTCGGCAACATGCTGGCGAAGATGGAGCGCGAGCTCGGCGATCTGCGCGGCAAGACGATCGCGGTCTGGGGCTTGGCCTTCAAGCCCAAGACCGACGACGTGCGCGAGGCCCCGGCGCTCGCCTTGATTGCAGAGCTCAAGAAGCGTGGTGCTCGCGTCCGCGCCACGGATCCGCAGGCCATGGAGACGGCGCTCGAGAGCATGAAGCACTCGGGCACGGACGACATCGTCAGCCTGACCAAGGGTCCCTACGAAGCCTGTGAGGGGGCCGACGCGTTGGTCGTGGCCACCGAGTGGAGCGAGTATCGCAACCCCGATCTCGCCCGCGTGGCGTCGCTCTTGAGCGCGAAGTGGGTGTTCGACGGCCGAAATGCGCTGATCCCCGAGGCGGTGGTCGAGGCGGGCCTCAACTACCAGGGCGTGGGTCGCCCGAGCCTTCGCGTGGGCAGCGCTGGCTGAGTTTTCGAGCTAGCCAGGCGTCGCGGCAGAAGGAGCGTCGTGCTTCGGTTCGCTCGGGCTCGGCAGCTTGTTCGCCACGTCGAGGGCAGTTAGCTTCCGGCCCATGAACGTCCTGGTGACCGGCGCCGCAGGGTACATCGGCTCGCACGCCGTGCGGGCCCTGCGCACAGCCGGTCATCGCGTGGTGGCGCTCGACAACCTGAGCCGAGGCCACCGGGCTGCCGTGCCTCCCGACGTGGAGTTTCGCCAGCTCGACGTCCGCGCAACCGAGCAGGTGACCGAGCTACTGCGCAGCGAACGCATCGACTGCGTCATGCACTTTGCCGCGTACACCTACGTCGGTGAGTCGGTAGCCGAGCCTCTGCTGTATTACGACAACAACACGCGGGGCACGCTGAGCCTGCTGACCGCCATGGCCGCCGCCGGCACGCGCAGCCTGGTGTTCTCCAGCACGGCGGCGACCTACGGCGAGCCCGAGATCGTGCCCATCGTCGAGGACTCGCCGCAGAACCCCATCAACCCCTACGGTTGGTCCAAGCTGTTCAGCGAGCGGATGATCCGCGACTTCGGCCAGAAGGATCCGGGTTTTTCGTTCGGTATCTTTCGCTACTTCAACGTGG
>DATIDO010000088.1:0-2297 GCA_035456245.1 Polyangiaceae bacterium | reverse complement strand
GCAGGAATGGCTTGAACACAGGGATCGCGCGATCAGGGGGCCACGGAAGTGTCCGTGGTTAGGGCGCAGCCCGCCGTGGGCGACTGCTGCAGGCCAACCCCTCACGTGCGAGAACCCGTCGGCCCCCCAAGGGGGGTCGGTGAGGCTTGTAGCAAGGGGATCTCGTGTCGTATTGGAGCCCAAAAAGGGAGTTTGGCGCTCCAATAGGGCTCCATCATGGAGCCCCTGCGCCCAGGATCGGCTTGAACACAGGGCTCGCCGGGCATAAGGGGCGCGGATAGGCGCCGATCGGCGGCGCCCCGCGCCGTCCGCCACGCCGTTGCGAGCTGGCGCGTGCCGCCCGGGCGCGTGTCAGGGCGAGACCCCGTCGGCCCCCGAGGGGGGGTCTGCGAGTCGTGGATACCGACGGCGCGGGCGCGGCCGGGAAGCCGCGTTCCTGGAGCCCACTCGATGAAGAACGGCAGCGCCGGCTCGGCGGCAGCCTCCTGGACGCCCGCCAATCGCCATCTCGTGAGCTCTCCGTTCCGGCCGGTTCGTGACCCTGCCTCGGTGGTCAGCCCCAGCCGCGAAGCGACTTCGTCAAGCGCGTCTGTCCGTACGGCCCAGCCGAGCGGACGGAGCAGCTCGGTCTGCGAAGCGGTTACCCATCGCCCGAACGAACTGAGGCCAGCCGCTGCAGCGTCAACTGCCGCGACCAGCTCGAGATAGACCTCACCGAGGGGCACGATGCAATTCGCCGTCCCCCAGTCCCGGTGTCGGCCACCCTCCTCAGCCCTCAGCCCATGCTCCTCGTCGATCGCGCGCGCTGCTGCCGCGAGATCGGTCACCGCGATCAGGACATGGTCAAGCTCGGCGGGGTGCCCATCTGCAGCCACGGTCGCTGAGGATAGGGTCGATGGCGCCGCGAGCACGCGCCAATGACACCTGAGGCTCAAGCTCAGCAATGCCCAAGGGGAGGAAGCCGTGGGGTGCGCAAGTGTGCGGGAAATGTCGCGTGAGCTACGGCGAGACGGAGCCCGGCTTGGCGCCTATCTCGCTTGCATTCGACGATGGGCTGCGAAGCGCGGCGTCGTCGTGCATCGCATGAATTCTGCACCACTCTTCGACGCCCGCACCGTCCCGGGCCTGTCGGGCGGTTGGGCGGAGTTAGAGCGTCGGTGCCCTCGGCGAGAGTCGCAAAAGGGATCGATCGCACCAAGACACTGACTGGAGCGAGATCGGGTCGCCGACGGGCGCCGTCGATCTCAGCCCCAGTCAGTGCGCGTGTCTAGGCGAACGCGCCGATCTGCTCGGTGAAGTACTCGACCTGGCGCTGGAGTCGTTCACCCATGTCGGCCCCGACGACGCCGAGTTTGTCCACGATCAGACCAACACGCGTTGAAAGCTGCATGAACTCCTCGCTAACACGAAGCGCGGCGAGTTTGTCGGCGTCTCCCCGTATCAGGATAAAGCCGGAAAGGTCGCCTCCGTGCGGCTCCAGGAACACCGGCTCGAAGCTCTCGATTATGCCTTGCTCTTGCAGGCTCGCATACCAGCCGAGAGTTTCTTGAAAGAGCCCCGCCGCCTCACTCTCGCGTCCGCGGACGACATCACCCCAACCGACGAAAAGACCCGCATCAGCCATACCCACCTCCACTTCGTAGCTGGTGTCACGAGCATGTCATGTCTCCCGGTGGGCCACAAGATGCGCGTCGCCATCTCCGGGTGCAGCTTCACGCTGACCACGTTGTGGCTCGCGTGCGCGAGTGTGCGGGAATGTCGCCCGAGCCATAGCCGTGCATCTCGTACGATGGCGGACGAGGATGTTGCGTGGCGACGTCTGATCCCATCGCCGAGATCATCGGGGACTATCGCGTCTTCGCGGCGATGCAGCGCGACCGTCTGCTTGCCCGCGGGATCGACATCGCGCCCCACCCGCTCAGCCACCTGGCTTTCCGCGTCGCCGATTGGGACCTGTACGTCCACCAGCGGACGCTTCTCGAGCGCCATGCGAGGGCGAACCTCGAGAACGTCTGGAACGGGCGTCCCATCTCCCTGATCGTGCTCTCCGAGCCGCTCGATGTCCTCGACGGGACTCCGGTCTCGCGCATCGAGCTCATCCCGCCGGTTCATCAGCGTGTCTACCGGATGGGACTCGAGCACCTCGGCGTCGTCGTCGGTGAGAAGTTCGACGAGTTCTCGCGAGTGCATCGGGCCGCGCTGACCGGCCAGCAGTTCCAGAGCTCCGACATCGACCCGGTCTACGTGCTGTTCGAGGACTTCACCCACGTGAAGTTCTACCGGCGCTCCTTCTTCGA
>DATIDO010000087.1:0-5483 GCA_035456245.1 Polyangiaceae bacterium | reverse complement strand
AGCTGTCATTCGGTGCCTCCCACTACCTCGCGCTCGACGAACAGATCGCTCTCCACCCAGGCTACGACGGATTCGAGCAGGCTCGACCGACGTTCGACGGGAAGCTTCCGCCAGACCGCCAGGTAGCCGTCTTCGATCGCCTCCGTCGACGTAGCCCCGAACCAGCGGAAGCCGTGGCGCGCGAAGCACTCGGTTGCCTCGTCACGCGCCGCCAGCTGGCTCGTCAACTCGGCGCTGTCTTGGAATCGGTAGCTAGCGGCGCCGAGCTCGGCCTCGCCTCGGGTCTCCACGGGCAACGAATGTTCGGTGCTGCGCGTACGACCCATGGCGTCGAAGGCTTCGAACGAGAAGCCGACGGCGTCGATCTCCCGATGACACGAGTTGCACTGGCCCTGCTGGGAGTGAACGGCGAAGCGCTGGCGGGTGGTGAGCGTGGTCGAGGGGGCTGGCATGACCAGATCCAAGCCGATTTCTCCCGGTCGCGGCACGCGCTCGCACAGCAGTTTGCGCAGGACGAAGTCGCCGCGCTTCACCGGGCTGGTCACGTCGGGGTGCGCGTGAGCCGACAGGAAGCTGGCCTGCTGCAACAAGCCGCGGCGGCGCGTCGACGTGAGCGAAGCCTCGGGTCCGTAGGTCGAGAGACCGTAGAAGCGGGCCATGCGGGGCTCGACCGAAGCGAAGCCTCCGTCGAGCAGGGAGCGGAGCGACGCGCCATGGTGGACCATGACCTGGTCGACGAACTGCGACGTCTCTTCGAGCATGAGCGGTCGCAGCTTCTCGTAGTCGGGGTAGAGTTCGGCGCTCTTGGCCGTCGCGTCCAGCCCGTCCACCTCGAGCCACTCCAATACGAAGCGGCGAAAGCGGTGGCGCGTCTCGCTTCGGGCAAGCAAGCGCCGAGCCTGGTGACTGCGCTCCTCGCCTCGGTCGAGCTGGCCGGCAGCGGCGGCCGCGAGTAGCTCGTCATCCGGAGGGCCGCCTTGCACGGTGTAGGCGAGCAGACTGGCCGTTTCGTAGGGATCGAGGCGTATTCGGCTGCCGGGGCGCGGATCGCGCGGCTGGCCCGCGTCGCCCTTGGCGAGCGCTCCCATTTCGCTCAGGTAGAGCAGGCTGGGCGCTTGCAGGAGAGCGACGAGGACGGACTCGAAGCCCGAGCGCGGCGTTGCGTCGTCCCGCACGATGCGCTCGATGAGCTGGCGCTCGGTGGCCGTCAATGGACGACGGAAAGCGCGCTCGCCGAGCCGGAGGGCCGCCGCCACGTAGTCGTTTGCCGTACGCTCGCCGCGCGCGGGTACGAGTCGAGCGAGATCACGGCTGGTCGCCTCGTGAGCCAGCGAGCGAGCCAAGGCGTCGAGCCGCGAGGCCCAGGAGGCGGTCACGGGTTGATCGGCGTTGGTGGTATAGCCGTCGTGTCGAACGTCGGGCGGGAGCCGGCCATCCAAGGCGATGGGGCGACCGAGCAGGGCGCTGACGGTCGCCTCGTATTCGTGGTTGGTGAGCCGGCGCAGCCGGGCCGGGAGCCGCTTGGCGTCGGCGGGGACGGCGGGCGGTCCGGCGCTGTGCGTCGGGTTGCCGCCACAGGCGGAAAGGCCGAGTAGCACGGTCAGTCCTGCGAGCGGCCCAGCGACGAGGGACGCCAGTGAACGGGACGTGTGGGGGCGCGCCGTGCTCGTGGCTGCGGCGAGTGTAGGCGGCGCGCTCGTAGCCGCCGCGCTCGTAGATGCCGTGCGCGGCCGCATCACTTCGCTGTCGAACTCCCCGCGCGTGGAACGAAGTCGACGTCGTCGATCCAGAAGTCGATCGGTAGGTCGGCCACCTGTACCGCGAAGTTGATGCCGAGCAGGCGCTCGGGATCGAAGCGGACCTCGGTTCCCCAGCCGCCTTGCTGCACCTTGCTCCACAGCACCGTGTACTCGGCCCAACCCTCGGTGAGGTACACGACCTGGCGGTGGGTGTCGTAGCAGCCCTCCGTGCACACGCCGCCGGCTTCGTCCTTCACCGTTTCAGGCAGAGGGAAGGCCACGGCGACCTTGCCGGGGCCCTTGGCGCGGAAGCGAACGCCATCGAAGGCCGCGGCGTTGAAAGGGCATTTCAGGCCGTCTTTGGCGTAGTGCAGCGACGTCGAGAAGGTCATCCCCCAGGTGGTCTGGCCCTCGGCCGTCACGTGGGCGGCCCACTGATTCTCGGCGTTGCCTTCACCAGCCGGCAGCCGCTCAGGGAGGAAGTTGGAGTCGGGATGGATCTTGGAGCCAGGGGTCTTGTCGCTCACCGTGAACCACCATGCTTCGCGATGGAAGCCGCGGAACGGCTTGTGATCCCCATCCTCGAAATCGTCGAGCAAGACGGTGTCGGACGCGGGCGCGGGTCCCGTGCATGCGCCGTAGTGCTTGGTGTCTTCGGGTGGCAGGGCGCTCTCCTTCTGCTGGACGTTCGCTCCCTGACCACCGAAGGCGGCGTCGGCATGAGGGTCGGCTCCACAACCCGTGAGCACGGCCATCGAGATGGACGCAACGGACACGGAGGCAGCCGAGAGGCGAAGCGAGCGGGAACGAAGCGGGGCGCGCGTGGAACGGGGGAGTGCCATGGTGCGCAGCGTACCGCAGAGGCGAGCCGTGAGTGCATCGTTGGCGAGCTGCCGAGACTGGCCATCGGTCCTCACGGAAATTTCACGACTGCAACCGAAATCCCTCGAGCTCCCGCAAGGACAGGACGGCCGAAAATGAAGAAGAGCGCGCGGCCGTCGTGGCCACGCGCTCTCGGCTGCTCGCAGGGAGCGAGCGACGACTCAGGCCGTCGGCACGGTCTCGCTGCGGAAGATTTCCACCTTCTCGAGCACCTGCGCCTGATCGGGGCGATCCTGGCGGTTGCGCGGGACGTTGGCGATCTTCTTCACCACGTCGATGCCGGCGACGACCTTGCCGAACACCGAGTGACGGCGATCGAGGTGCGGCGTGGGGCCCTCGGTGATGAAGAACTGCGAGCCGTTGGTGCCCGGGCCGGAGTTGGCCATGCTGAGGATGCCGGTGGTGTCGTGCTTGAGCGAAGCGTGGAACTCGTCGTCGAAGCGGTAACCCGGACCGCCCATGCCCCAGCGATTGGTAGCCGAGTCGTGACGGCTGGCGGGATCGCCACACTGGATCATGAAGCCGGGGATCACGCGGTGGAACTTCACGCCGGAGTAGAGCGGCTTGCCGGAGTTCTTGCTGCCGTCGATCGGATCGCTCCAGTCCTGGGTGCCGGTGGCGAGACCCACGAAGTTCTTCACCGTGTTGGGTGCTTCCTTCTCGGCCAAGCTGGCGACGATGACGCCCTGGGTGGTGTGGAATCGGGCATAGAGCTGGCCGGAGCCGGCGACCTGGATGTCGGGGAATTTCATGTCTTTCGTTCTCCTCTGAGGCGCAGCTGCGCTGCGCGTTCCAAACGGGATCTCACGCTCGCAGCGTGTGACCGGAAAGCTCGAGTTGGCAGCTGACACACTGGGCCGGAACGCCCGACTTCTCGTAGATCTGCCCGCAGCGCGAGCAGAGGCGAGCGTCGTCTTCCATCGTGATCAGCTTGTTGGTGGCCGCGCAGCGGTGACCGGCCACCTGGTCGTTGTCGACCGAGGCCAGCTGGCCTGCCTTGGCCTCGGGCGGGGGGAGCGTGTCCATCACCGCCTTGGCGATGTCGACCACCTGCGGAATTCGTTCCGCCGCTTCCTTGATTGCCCAGGCAGCCGCGCCGGGGTTCGCGCCCAAGGTGAAGCGCACGATCTTGCCGCCTCCCTGCGCCTCCAAGCGGCCGCCGACCACGCGCAAGGACTTGATGGCGTACCAATGAAGGCGGTTCACGTCGCGTCCGTCCTCGACCGCGATGCCAGCGTCACCGATGGCCACGGCCGACTCGGGGGGCTGACCGAACCAGAGGGCTACACCGAGAATCAGGCCGCCGGCGGCAACCAGGTAGGAGGCGTAGACGAACGGCGGGTCGAGGAGCCAAAGACCGAACACACCGGCCCCCAACACGAGCGAACCCACCATGCCCAGGATCGCCACGGGGCGCGCGATGAAAGTACCGAGGGTGGCGAAGCGGCGCTCTTGGCGGCGCGCGGCGTCACCGGCGCTGCTCTTTGCCTTCTTCTTCTGCTTCTTGGTCTCGACCATGAGGGGGCGGAGCCTACAGCAATCCGCGCCAGCTGGTAGAGTGGGCCATGCTGGCAGGAGGACGCTTCGCACCCCGGGTGCTGCTGCTCCTACCGACCCTCGGTTTTTTGGCCGTGATCGTGGCTGTGCTGTTCGGCTGGGGCGCACGGCCGGCGCGCTACGCCGAGGTTCATGGGGGGCCCACCGATACGGCGACGGGGCTAGCGGTCAGGCTGTTCGTCGCCGAGAGCGTCGCCGAGGTGGTCAGCCCGCTCCAGCGGCTTCGTGTGATCGTCACGTGGGATGGGCCCAGCAGTCAGACCAGCGTCGAGGCGACGACGGACGAGGAGGGCTGGGTGGAGCTGCATCTGCCGCGTCCGCTCGGGGCCAACGGCGTAGCGCTGACGGTGCGCGAGGCCGAATCGGGTGAGACGCTCGCGCACGGTATCGCCAGGCTCACGAGCGACCGCTGGGCGCGAGGCGGGCGCCGACGGGACGGCCGACTTTCGGGAGCGGACGCTGGTAGCTGGGGGATTGTCGCGCACGTGCGCGAAGGGGTGCTTTCGTATCCGTTCGTTGGGCACGTCGAGGCGCACGTGCGCGGGGTCGTGCCGGGGGAGGAACTCGAGCTCGAGGTCGAAGGGGCCGAATTGATGAGCGCGAGGTCGTGGCGGGTTGCCGACGGCCCAGCGATCGTGGCCCTTCGTCCTCGGCAACATGCGGTCAGCCTGCGCTGGACCGTGCGCTCGAACGGGGTTTCGGCTGGGGGGGCGAACAGCGTTTCGTCCGGGGTGCCCTTGGTGCCCGGAGCTGGCGCCGTGGAGGCGCGGGCGGACGGCTGGTTGGTGAAGTGGCCGCACGTGCGGTCCCACGTTTGGTACGCCGTGGTGAGCGAGGGAGCGCGACTCGCCGGCGGGCGACTGGCCTTGGGGGCGCGAGCCGACGGCACGAGCGATGCGCTCCTGCCGTCGAGCAAGATCGAGATCGAGCCGGCAGGGCGTCCCCGCTGGTTGGTCGTTTCCAGCACGGCCGATGCCCGCTCGGCGGCGACGGTAGGCTTTCCTCTCGACGGCCAGCTGGGAACGTTCGACGCCTGGGACGCGCGTTGGCTCGATGGCAGGCCGTTGGCGATGGAGCGGGAGCGGGCGCGCTCGTCGCGCCTGCGGCTCTGGATCTATTCGTACGTGGCCGTGGTGACGGCGGCCACGCTGCTGCTCGTGGGGCTCGAGGTGCGGCGCGCCTCGCGCGATCTGCGTGAGCGCATGGCTCGCGCCGGCGTGATCGAGGGTGGCGCTGCACGCATCTCGGGAGGCGTGGCGCTGGTCTCGCTGTGTGTGGTCGTGGCCTTTTCTGCCTGCCTGCTGT
>DATIDO010000086.1:0-5495 GCA_035456245.1 Polyangiaceae bacterium | reverse complement strand
CGGTCACCGCGGGCACCTGGGGGGGAGCAAAGTCGAGCGCGGGCGCGGCGAGCGGAGCGGTCGGCGCGGGTGCCGCGGTGACCGGCGTGGGAGATGCAGCCGAAGTCGTTGGCGTTGGCGGGGCGGCCACGGGGGCAACCTCTGCCGGGATCATGCGCAGCTTGTCGCGAAGCATGGACCGAATGGGCCCCATCCCCGCGTAGGCATCACCCAACTTCGAGGACAGCACCTCATCGGTCGAGTTGAAGATCTCGCTGAGCGCCTCGAACGCCTCCTTGTCGCTCGCCTTCGGCTCGTAGGCTCCGAGATCGGCCAAGGCGAGATCGCCGAGCCACCCGGCCAGATTCGCTCGAGCCTTGGCTCGCTTGAGCGGTGGGTACATTCCCTCCCAGTGGGCCTCACTCACTGTCCTCACCGTCGCCAAGCCACGAGCCAGCCCCTTCACACCCTCCAGCTTGAAGCGAGCGCCAGCCATCCAAATGGCCAAGCGCATGTCCTTCGACCTGGTCCTCAGCAAATTCTCGCTGGCAGAGACGATCTCCTTCCAGTTGGGGAGTTCGCCGCTCATGGCGGTGAGCTTGTCGATCTCGACGCGCACCACCTCGAAGTCGGCATCGTAGGAGATGTCTGCCCCGTGTGGCGCCTCTCCAGGAATGGGGGCGGCCATTTCGGCGGCCTCGCTCAGGTACTTTTCGACCAGTGCATTCATGATGAAGAGTCTTTCGAGCTTCAGGCTGGGCCCAAACGGGCGATCAGGTCGGCCACGGTGGCGCTGGGGCTATCGAGCAAGGCCAAGAGGTCTGGCCGGGTATCGGCCAGGTAGAGCTTGGCTGGGTAACCGTCGACGAGCAGATTGCTCAGGTTGTCGGAGCGCGGCGCCGTCTCCCAGAGATCGGCGAAGGCACCCGGGTTGGGCGAGCCGAAGAAGAGCGTTACCGACGCACCGCTGGGCTCGAACGACCAAACGGTGGCCGGCACGGTCGTGCGCCACCCCGAACAGGTTCGGACCACCTGCATCCAGAACGCTACTGCTCCCGCAAAACCGGCGCCCACGGGCAACCTGACTGCGAGCGGGGTGGGCGGCCGCTCTTGGCCGAAGAACGGCCGAATCGACTCGATGCAAACGAACAGCGCGTGACCGAGCCGGTCCCGCCACTCCGCTCCGAAGATCGCCTGGCCCGCGGAGCGCAAGGCGGCCGATTGGGCCCAGCCATTGTAGGCGTCGAGGTGCAAAGGCAACTCGGTCGAGTTGGGCTGCTGGATCTGCGACAGTGCGAGAGTCGGGTCGCTGGATGGAGAGGTCGAGAGCTGCTCGAGCACGGCATCGGCCCCCTGCAGGAAAGCGCCCAGCGACAAGGGCAAGGCGTGCGGCCCGACGAGCAGCGATTCGACCCGCAGGGACGAAAACACCGCCAGAGGAAAACGACGGCCCACCGCGTCCCGGCTGGGCTTCATGACCCCAACCGAAACAGTCGCCTCTCCCGTGGGGAAGACGAATGCCTTCTGCGCGGCGGCGTCGAACCCGGTCTTCCAGCCTTCTCCCCGCTCCGACGCCGTTGCGATGCCCAACTCCAGCCAAGAGCGAAAGATCTCGGCCTCGGGCGCCAGGGCGGACTGAACGAAGTCGCCCGCCCACGGCACCTTGCCGAACATCATCGAGGCACTGCTTCTCGGACTCATCCGAATCCCTTCAGTTGGTGGGAATGGTGATGACCCGTGGACATTCGTAGTCCTTGAACAGATCGGGCGAGAGCGCCTCCAACCCTTGCTTGGTCCGGATGTCCAACACCAACTGGGCATGCTCGGAGGGGAAGTCGTAGGTGGCGACCAACACACTGGCCCCCCCTGGCTTGCCGCCGGCCGATCCCTGCTCCACCTTCGTCGCCGAAGAGATCAGGCGGAGCAAGCCGAACTCACCTTCCCGAACGATTTGCTCATCCAGCCCCGACTGGCCACGGATGCGCACCGAAGCCCCCGGCTCTCCGGCCTTGGAGGGCCAGCTGCCCGCCAACCACTCCTCGGGGGTGTTCTTGTAGACCTGCGAGGCCCCATCGATCTCCAGTGACACCTCGGACACGTTGGGACTGACCGAGTGCAGGTTCACCTCGAAGTCGAGCCGAGCCTCCGAGCCATCCACGCCAAAGAACGCTTCGGTGATCCGTGCGCCCTTGCCCAAGCACTTGTCGAGGAATGCCGGCTGGAACTCGACCTTGGAGTCGAAGCGACGAGTCGACACGAAGGTCGTCCCGGTACGCTTGATGGCTCCATCGAGATTCTGGTCGTAGAAGGACCAGAGCGTGCCCGTCTTCGGACGGAAGAAGGTGACGAACTCATCGAGCTTGCTGTCGCCTGGCACGTCCTCGAACGGATAGTTCGGTGACAAGCTCGTCCGCCACGGCTCCCATACGGAGACCTCCCAGAGGCCGCTCGCCGCTCCACCCACGTCATGGGCCACACCCGACCAGGCTCCCATGATGGGACGCAGCAGCAGCGGCGACAGTAGCGGTCGGGTGAAGCCGTCTTGTGAAGCCAAGAGTGCACTGGTCGCGCGGAAGGCGGTCTGGAACTCCTGCTCGAGACCGGCCGTCTTCGAGGGTGTGTCGGAGTCGCGCAAATCGGTCATCACCCCAATCAGCTTGGCCAGGATGGCCTGGTATTGCGCCAAACCGGTCGAGGCAGGATCCGCGCCCTCACCAGCAACTGCGAAGGTGGTCATGGGGGCGAAGGAAACCTCGACAGGCGAACGCTTCCGGTTCTTGTCCACCGCCGGCGCTGCCTGGCCAGTCACCTTCTCTTTCAGCTCGTCTGCCTTGGCCTCGAGCTTCTCCTTCAGCGCCTTCTCGACGGTACCGCCCTCGCCAGGCTCTTCCATCGGCAGGGTGGTGTTTTCGCTCAGGATTCGAAGGAGCCTCATGTAGGGCCACTCCGGCTCACTCAGCGCATTCAACTCATCGAGCGAGCTGGTGGCTTCGACTGGGCGAGCCACCTCGAGATCGGCGAGAAATGCCTTCCATTCCGCGCGATAGCGATCGAAATAGAGGTTGCGCAACTTCTCGATTTGCTTGGCCACGTCCGCGACAGTGCTCGAGCCCTCTTCGCCCAACACCCAAACTTCACCACTGAGGCGCGACTGCTCGCCCGAAAGCAACTTGCGAATACGCTGCCAACCTTCGGCGGTGTAGGCGCCGGCAACCCGCTTGTTCTCCTTGCCCTTCACGTACGGCGCCGAAGCTCCGTAGAAGATGGTGTCACGAGTGATCGGTGCCACCTGCTCTTCCGCTTCGCTGATCAGCAGCTGATAGATGCGGTCGAGCTGCGGAGCGCGGAGCAGCACCGTGCGTGCACGGCTGACGAGCTTCGCGTCTTCTGGCCAAGCCAACGTCTTGTCACCTCGCAATGACTCCAGGTAGTAACGCACGTGGGGAGTCATTTGCTCGTTCGTTGCCGGAGTCTCGTCCTGCAACAACTGCCCCCAGATGACCGTGAGCCGCGGGGTCGCCCAGTCGACGTCCAGGTACTCGGGGTGAGCGAGCATCAGATACAGCTTGAGTCGGTCGTACATCCTGCCGAACTGTGTCGGCTGCATGCTCGAGGACATGCCAATCGCCGTCAGATCGAGCTCCAGCTTGCGGCGAGCCGGGGAAAGGAGAGCTTTCTCCAGATCGCCCAGATAGGAGGTACGGAGCCCCGTACGCACGACGTCGCCCTGGTACATCCCCCAACGCATGCTGAATGGCGCACCATCCTCTTCGTAGCCGTCCAGTAGCTGCATGCGAGCCAAGACGGGATCCAGCGTGTCGACCTTGGGCTTGGCCGGGCTGGCTGCTCCCCACTGTACGCCGGCAGGAGCGTCGCTGAGTTCCTCGCTGCCGCTGGCGAGCGAAACGTTTCGAGCGAACGCAACGATCGCGGGCAGGAGGATGAGCGCGCCGATCAAGACGGCTGCCAAACCCATCCCTGCACGCGCCAGGCGTTGGCGACGCAGCTCTTGGGCGGTTCGCCCGGCCAGGTCCTGGTCCGGAAAGACCACGCGACGGAAGACGTCCGTCACAAAGTAGCTCTTCGACTCACTCGCGCTCTGGAAACTGGGGGGTTGGCGAATGCCGAGCGCACGCGCCATGTTGCCGACGACGCGCTCGAACGGCTTGCCTTCCTGGGTGCCGCTCGTGAAGTAGAACCCGCGAAGCAACGGGTTCTCCTGGAACGAGTTTCTTCGGAACAGCTCGTCGACGAGCTGCTCCAGCGCTGGGCGCAAGGCCTTGAACTCGGTCGGGAACGAGAAGATTTTGGAGCGGTTGGCCGGGTTGGCCTCCTTGCTCAACACTCGCAACGAGCGGGCATGGATACCCGATGACACCTTGTCGAACTCGGTCGCGAACGCGCGCCCCGGAGCGGAGGCCACCTCGTCGTCCAGAGTGAACGTCGCTCCCAGGATCTGGTCACGATCGCTCTTGCGCATGTCGCCGAAGAACTCGGAGAACCCGCCGATCAAGTCGCTCTTGGTGAAGACCAGGTAGACCGGCAACACCATGTCGAGCTTCGTCATGATCTCGTCGATGCGGGCTCGGAGCTTCTGCGCGTAGGCGGAGATTTGCTCGTCTCGCGCTTCGAAGAAGTCCGAGACCGCAACCGCTACCAGCAGGCCATTGATCGGCTTCTGGGGCCTGTACTTGCGCAACAAGCCCAGGAACGCCATCCACTCCTCACGATCCGAATCGTCGGTCGCATAGCGACCGGCGGTATCGAGCAGGATGCCCTCGTTGGTGAACCACCAGTCGCAGTTGCGCGTGCCTCCGACGCCGCGCACACCACCGCCAGACGGATCCTGGAATGGGAAGACCAGGCCCGAATGCTTGAGGGCCGTCGTCTTGCCGGCACCGGGCGGTCCGATGATCGCGTACCAGGGGAGCGCGTACAGAGCCCCCGCCCCGTGGCTCTTGCCAATCTTGGTGCTCTTCAGCGCCTCGATGCCCTGCTGCATGCGCTTCTGCAGCTCCAGCACCTCGGCACGGCGATCGGGACGCGCGGTCGCCGCCTGCTTCTCACTCTGCCGCAAGATCTCGGCTTCCAGCTCCTTGGCTCGCTTCTGAGCCCGAATGCGCCGGTAGACGAGCCACCCCGCGACGCCGAGCACCACGATGGCCGTCAGCACGAGTCGCAGCTCGATGGAGACGGGGACGTCCAACAGCCCCAGGACCAATCCGCCGCCCCAAATCAGCAGCAGAGCAAGGAACGCAACTACCCAAAGAATCATTTCTGCACCTTCGTCCCGCGCGCAGCGACTGCGTCCTGTGACATGCGATCAGCCGCGTTCCCAGCCACTCCGCGAATCGATATCCAGAGCACGACGAACACCACTACCGAGAGCGCCAAGAAACCCAATGCAGCCGCCACCAGCGGAAACTGCTTCGCCGAGAAGCCGAGGGGAGTGCGGTTGGGGTAGCCGGCGGGGCTCAGGGTATCGCCGCTGGGGATGTGACGCGCTACGAGCGCGC
>DATIDO010000085.1:0-6119 GCA_035456245.1 Polyangiaceae bacterium | reverse complement strand
CCAGCGCACCTGGGCCAGCGCGACCGCCGCGCTGATCGGCGCATCCAGATCGTCCTGGCGCTCCGGCTCGTCCGCATAGGAGAGCGTGATGTCACCCTGATCGTAGACGATACCGAGCTCGACCTGAGGAAAGCGCAGGAGCGCTGCCCGCACCGGCGGGGTCAAAAGCCCGCGGACGAGCTCGGGGGTACCGCTCGACAGGGCAAAAATCGCGTCGAATGCCGCGTCACCGGTCGACACGACGAGATCACCTTTGCCCTTGCCGCGGCGCAGCACGGCCGCTGCGCGGACCGCTTGGGGCGCGAGCGCCTTCACCTGCACGTGAGTCGAACGAATGCGCGCGCCGTCGACCTCCCGCTTGGCGTAGCTGACCTGCACGTGCACACCGTCGATCTCTCCCGTCAGCGACTTGGTGAAGCGCTGCGCAGGCTCAGTGCCGTCCGTTCGCTCCTCGAAGGTGAGTCCGAACCGGGCGGCACAGGCCGACCAGATGCCGTTGGTCGAGTTGAAGAAGCGGGCTACTGCGATCCCCAGCGTCACGAGCACGACCGCGCCGGCGATCATCCCCAAGAGCTGCAGCGTCTCGGTCGACATGTATTGGACGAATCGTAGCGCACAACTCGGACCGAGATCAGGTGGCGCGCGGCGCGGCGTTTTTTCGAGCCGAGTCTTTCTATCGAGCGGGCTCGGCGCCGCCCTTTCCAGAGCGGCCGTGTCAGTCACTCGGATCGTGGCAGACGCTCGGGCGCGCGCGGCACACCGACGTGTCAGTCACCCGACGTGTCAGTCACCTGACGTGTCAGTCACCCGGATCGTGGCAAACGACCTCGACGTTGTAGCCGTCGGGATCCAGCACGAAAGCAGCGTAGTAGTTCGGGTGGTAGTGCGGACGCGGTCCGGGCGGACCGTTGTCGCGTCCGCCTTTCTCGAGAGCGGCGGCGTGGAACGCCCGGACTTGGGCGCGGTTCGTGGCGCGGAAGGCGAGGTGGGTTCGCGGCGTGGCCGGGGCTGCTTCGTTCAGCCAGAAGTCGGAGTGAGGCGGCGCACCCATCCCCAAGACGACCAAGCCACCGGTGTACTCCTTGGGGATCTCGCGGAGCACGACGTAGCCGAGTGGTGCGAGGGCGGCTTCGTAGAAGGCGCGGCTCTTGGCTGGATCACTGACGGAGATGCCTGTGTGGTCAATCATGGGTTCACGATAGCCGCGCGAGCTGCCCCGCTGCTGCAGACAAGCTCCTGCCATCTGCTGTCAACCTGTTGCCTTCCGGATGGCCAGCCGGAGGTTTCAGCTCTTCGATTCGTCGGCTAGAACGCGTGACATGTTCGTCATCGAGCTCACCTACACCGCACCGCTCGACGAGATCGATCAGGCGATGCGAGCGCACATGGCTTTCCTCAACGCTCAGTATGCGGCGGGAACCTTCGTTCTCTCGGGGCGCAAGGTGCCCCGGGAAGGGGGCGTCATCTTGGCAGTAGGCGAGAGCAAGGCGGCGATCGAAGAGCTGATGCGGACCGACCCGTTCTGTTCGCGTGGGCTCGCCGAGTTTCGAGTCATCGAGTTCAATACGAGTCAGCGCGCCGCGGATGTGCCCGCGCGGATCAAGTAGGCCGAAATGAGCGAGGCGCTCGGTCCCTGGTGGGGACGCGAGCGCCTCGGTGGTTCTGGGTCTTCGCGTGAAGCTCAGAGCGAGCTGCCACCGGCCATGCCGGTGTCGCTGCAGTCGCCCAGGAAGTTCCAGGCGGTGCCGCCACGGGGATCCTGCGAGACGCAGTTGCCGACGTGCGAGTCGACGCACTCGAACAGGGCTGGCTCGCCCACGGTGGCGCCGGCGCATTCCGACTGGTGGTCGACGCAGGTGAACACGGCCTGGTCGCCCGTGGCCTGGCTGGAGCCGGTCTTCCATGCGCTCATGGCGGGCTTGCCCGCGCACTGTCCGTCGAACGGAGCGCCGCCGGTGCCGGCGCCGCCGGTCGAGCTGCCGCCGCCCGTCGAAGCGCCACCGGTCGAGGCGCCGCCGCCCGTCGAGACACCGCCGCCCGTCGAGGTGTTGCCGCCCGATGCGCCGATCAGGCCACCGGAGCCATCCGAGGTTCCGCCAGTGGCGCCACCGCTACCGTCTCCTTCGTCCGAACCAACGGGCTCGGCACAGGCGACGAAGAGGCAGGCGAGAGAAAAGAAGGACGCGATCGGCAGCAGTTTCATTTCGATTTCCGGGTAAGGATGCGCTGCCATTCTGTGGTTCGAGCGGCCCGGTTCAAGGCAGATCGAACGCACCCGAGGCCGTTTTCCGGACCCTCGCTTCCCCCGCCGCATCCGTCGCAACTGGAATCACCCCGGCCGCGCTCGCCCCCAATCAACCTGGGAGAGGTCCGGGACGGTCAGCCTCGGCCGCCGCGTGGCGCGTCCCAAGTACCCAAAATGATTGCGAACGCGCCCGTCCAGCGGCGCATCGAACCCAACCAGGGTCGGGTTCGATACGGAGTGGAAACGGGGCGGCCGGTGCGGCTGGCCGTGGGGACGGTTGGGCTCAGGGGAGGGTCGGGGGGACGACGGCCGGTTGGTCGCCGTCGAGGGCGCGGAGGTAGGCAACCAGATCGGCCTTCTGTTCGGCGGTGAGGCCCAGGGGGTGGATCTCGGCGTCCTGGTTGTTGTGGTGCAGGCCGCCCTGGTCGTAGGCGGCGACGACGTCCTCGAGCGTCGCCAGGCTGCCGTCGTGCATGTACGGCGCCGATTGGGCCACGTTGCGCAGCGACGGCGTCTTGAAGAGACCCAAGTCGCGTGAGCGACCCGTGATGGCACTCCGGCCGACGTCGCCGACGCAGACGGCGCCGTTGTTGTGGAACGCCTCGTCCGTGTAGTTCGAGCCCGAGTGGCAACCGAGGCAGCGGCCTTCGATGGCGAACACGCGGCGGCCGCGCTGCTCGCTCTCACTGAGCGCGCTCGCGTCACCCGCCTCGAATCGATCCACCTTCGAGTTGCCCGACAGCAGCGAGCGCTGGAACGCCGCGAGCGCGGCCTCGAAGCCTCCGACATCCGGTGCGCGGCCGAACACGGCCTGGAACTCTTCGGCGTAGCCGGGGATCGAGGCGAGCAGCGCGATCGCTTCGTCGACCGGCATGTCCATCTCCTCGGGGTTCTCGAGCGGCACGACGGACTGAGCCTCGAGCGAACCGACGCGGCCATCCCAGAACTGGGCAGTCGAGAAAGCGCGGTTGAAGAGCGGCATGGTGTTGCGGGCCAAGAACAGGCCGTTGCCGGCGGCCGTTGCCAAGCCGTCGCCCAGCGCTTGCTCGGGCATGTGGCAGGTCGCGCACGACATCTCGCCGCTGCCCGACAAGCGAGCGTCGAAGAACAGCTGCTGACCCAGCTGGCGGATGGCGGCGTCGTTCTTGGTGCCCGCCGGGACCCGCAGATCCGCTGCGCGCAGTCCGAGCGGCAGCGTGGCGAAATCGGGGTGGGCGCCAGCGCTTGCCGCAGCACCGCAGGCATGAGCCGCAAAGGCCAGCTCTTCGTCCTGTCGCGCCACGTCCGAGATGCGCAGCTCGTCCAAGATCAGCACCGGCTGATCGGCGGGGACGAACGGCGAGTTCGGGCGCTGCCCACCGGGGCCCACGACCAGCTCACCCGTGCCAGCGTCGAGCTGTCCCGGAGCACCCGCCTGCTGGGCGACACGAACGCCATCACGATACGCACGCAGCTCGCCGCTGGTGCCGTCGTAGACGACCGCCACCCGACCGTAGCTACCCAGAGCGAGCGCCGGACCGATGCCGCTCAGGATCCGCTCTTCGCCGGCCACCCAGACGTGCGCGCTGACCAGGCCCGATTCTTCGAGCACCAAGCGATAGGAGCCGGGACGATGCACCAGATCGAGCGCGCGGTCGGCGTCGTCCTGCGCCATGTCACGCAGCCGGCGCACCGAGATTTCGACGGTCATCGCCTGGCGGACGGCGTCGAGCGCCGCGGCCGGCTCGACCCGGACCGCCGCTGCCTCGGTGAAGTAGGCGGCCTGGCCGTTCTGGCCCACGTTTTCGTCGACGGCGTTGTACTCCCAAGGGAACTCGGCGCCGTCCAAGCGTGCGCGTTGGAAGTGCCCGGACGTGTCCGAGGTGTGCGTGGGATCGACGTTACCCTGGCGATCGACCGACTCGTTCATGCGCAAAGCGAGGGCGTAGTTGCCGTCGAGGAAGTCCTCGAACGACAGCTCGTTGTAGTCGCCGGTGTTGGAGCCGAAGAGCGGGTACGCGGGGCCGCGCGCGTTGTACGGGAAGGGAGAGACGGCGAGCTCGCGGAACGGCGTCCACATGGTGCCGAAGGCGCCGGGTGACGAGAAGAACAGGCGGACCGTGGAGTTCACCGTGTAGCCGTGGCGGCTCGGATTGATGGGGCCGTCGATGTGCCGTGTGCCCCAGTTGGTGAAGCGCCCGATCACCGAGGCGCCGCCGCGGCGCGCGCGCTCACCCGGTCGGCGATCGTTGTCGCCGGCGACGGTCGCCATGTAGACGAGCTCGGTGCCGTCGTGGCTGATCCAAGGGTAAGCACCCGGGAAGGCCTCGCCCGCGGCGAAGGCCGTGCCGAAGGCGTCGACGAGCGGCTTTTCGGCGATGGGGAAGCGCTCGTGCAGTGGGATGCCATCGACCACGGTGTCGCGATCCACGTGGTAGAGATCGCTGATGTAGCGGTAGGGGCTCCAACCGGTGAGTGCGCCGGGGGTGGCGTTGTACGAGTACACCAGGTTGTCGATGCGGCCGTCGTTCGACGGGTGGCCCTGAGCGATCAGCAGGCGGCCATCGAAGCTGAGCGTGGGCTCGATGGCCCGCAGGTGCTGACCTTCGGTGTTCTGCACCAGCACGAAATCGTCCAGCAGCGTCGAGCTGTAGGGGTGTGCGTCGGGGCTGTTGGGTTGAGCGATGACGAAGCGCGCGCGGCGCACCTGCAGCTTGCTCTCCTGCTCGTAGTTCTGTGCGTAGATGAGCACCTCGTAGGAGAGGTACTCGCCGCCCGGCTGAGCGACGCCGGCTTCGTTCGAACGATAGGGATTTTCGGCCAAGCCGGGCGCCCGCACGATGGCGTGGGCGTTGTGGCTGCCAGCGCCGTTCTGCCCGTCGTATTCGACGATGATCTCGTCCGAGAAGGCCTGATTGGAGAAGTCGAGCGCGCCGTCGGCGTCTTTCTGCACGCGTTCGGGTCGCAGCACGCGGATCACCCAGCCCACGGCGCCTCCCGCGCTCGTGTTCTTGGTGATCATGAAGACGCGACCGTCCCAAGTCTCCGAGTGGCCGTTGCCGCCCATGCCGGTTTTCATCGGCTTGGGCGCCGCGCAGGCGCTGCCGGTACGAGCGGTCGAGAAGGATTGGCCGGGGATGCAGGCAGCAGGGACGAACGGCTTCAGTCCCGTCTCGTTGGGTGAGTCGGGGCCGTCTTCGCTGCCGGAGTCGGGGGAGCTCGAGTCGCCGTTCGGTGACTTGCCTTCGCAGCCAGCAACGAATGGAGAACAGGAGAGGATTGCGAGGAAGCCGAAGGTGCGGAGTGACGGAGCGAGCATGGCGTGGAAGGCAGAGCGCGAGCGGAGGAGCCGAGCAGTGCTGCTCGTTCACTCGTTGCCAGTGGGACGACGCGCACGCGTCGATCAGTCGCGCGTGCGTTCCGCAGCGATTGGGTGCGTGGCGCAACCACCTTCCTGCACCGGTGCGGAAAAGTTCCCGCGCTGCTGCTCGTTCCAGGCCCTTCAGGGCGCGAAGGACAGCGCGCCGGTGAGCCAGAACCAGCCCGCCACGGGCGCTGGATCCACCACGTTGCCGAGGCCGTCCACCGAGAAAGTGCGGTGGTCGGTGGGGATCAGTGCGCCCAGTCCGAGCCGCAGGTGTTCCGAGAGTGCGCGCCGTTCGTCCTGACCCAGATCGACGACCAGACCGACAGGTACGGCGAACCAAGGCTGGTCGGCCGACGAGTCGTTGCCGTAACCACGCGCGGTTGCCGATTGCGCTCCAGCAGCGAAGCCTGCGCAGAGTTCGCCACCGAGTGACTTGGTGCGTAGCGCTTGGAAGCAAAGCTCGGCTGAGCCTGCGAGCAGTTCGAAGCGCACCGCTCCGGGTGGCACTTCGTTCGTGGTGCCCGGCAA
>DATIDO010000084.1:0-9687 GCA_035456245.1 Polyangiaceae bacterium | reverse complement strand
GATCAGGCTGCCGTCGACCGGCGAGAGCAGATAGAGCCCCAGCTTGGAGGAGCCGATCAGGATGGCGCCGGCGATTGGCACCGGCTGCGAGACGCCGCCCTGCGGCAGATCGCGGCGCCAGATTTCCTCGCCCGTGTCGGGATCGAGTGCCCACAGGCCCTGTGTGCCCGTCGAGACCAGGATGATGCGACGCGCCGGGAACGTCTTGCCGTCGCGCTGGTAGCTCGGCTGCTCCCACAGCTCCAGATCCGAGACGCCGAAGGCGAAGGTGTTCGACCAAATCTGCGTGCCCAGGTCGGCGTCGAGCGCGAACACGCCGCCTTCGTAGGAGCCGAAGATGGCGACGTTGCCAGCTTGGATGCGCGTCACCAGCGGCGTGGTGTCGACGTCGAGGTACTTGGGGACTTCACCGCGGGCTTCTTCGGCCTCGGCGGCCAGATCGACCGGCTGCCAGCGCTCCTCGCCCGTCTGCTTGTCGACCGCGGTGGCCATGCCATCGCTGAAGCCCATGTAGAGCAGGCTGCCGCCCAGCGCGGGGCCCGAGTAGCCAGCCACTTCCATACCTGCCGCGGGAGTGCGGTGGTAGTTCCACAGGATCTGGCCGGTCTTGCGATCGGCCGCGACCAGCGTGTCGTTGGCGTTGGCGAAGTAGATGCTGGTGCCGTCCAAGAGCGGTCGGCGCGCCACCTCGGCGTTGGTCGACAGGCGCCAGATCAGCTTTCCCGAGCGGGCTTCGAGCTTGTAGAGCGCGCCGTCGTGGGAACCGAAGTAGATGGCGTCTTCGTCCGCGGCATAGAGCGGCCGACTCTGGACGTAGCTGGCCGTCTGGAAGCGCCAGATGGTCTCACCGCTGTTGGCGTGGAGCGCGTAGAGGCCACCGTCGCTCGAACCGACGAAGACGCGCTTGTTGGCGACATCGAGTTCGGGCTGGCCGCGCTCGTAGGGTTCGCCGTCCTTGCGCGAAGGGGCAATCAGCTGCCGGCTGAACTCGAGCGCCAGCGCCTGGCCCGCGTAGTGCTTCCAGACGGGGCCATCGGCCAGCGCCGTCGAGCGGTAACCGCTGCAGGCAGCCAACAGGCTCAGCGCGCCGACACCCACAGCGCCGAGCGCGAGCGCTCGGCGCCGATCCGGCGCGCCTGCCGAGCCCCAAAGGGCCAGCGGACGAATCGTCACGGGGTGGGTCCCGCCGGCTGATCGCTCGGCGCGCCGGGCACACCGGGAATACCGGGGCCACCGGGCGCACCCGGCATGCTGGGCAAACCGGACTTCTGCATCTGCTCGAGCTGACGCTTCAGGTCCTCCAGCTGATCGGGAGAGATACCACCGGTCTCACGGGCAGCCGTGGGATCGACGGTCTTCAGCAGGTCCTCGACGGCCAGCGACAGATAATTGCGGTCGCTCATGGCCGACTTGCCCTTGTCGAGCTCGCCTCGCAGCTTCACCAGCTCGTCGCGGGCCGCGTCCTTCTCACCCTGGAGGAAGCGCACGCGGGCGACGTGGAAGCGCGAGAGCTCCTTGGCCTGCGCGGCCCCCGTGTCCTTCACCTTCTCGAAGGCGGCGCGCGCCTCGGGAAGCTTGCCCTCGGCTTCGAGCGCCAGGCCCACGCCTTCGCGTGCTCGGAGTGCGCCTTCGGTCGAGATACCGGGGATGGCGGCGGCCTTCTCGAAGGCTGCGCGCGCGTCGGACCACTTCTTGCCGTCGAGCAGAGTCGCGGCGCGACCGAGCTCGGCGTAGGCGGCCAGCTCGCCGCTGCTCGTCTCGTTCAGGCCCTTCCAGGCCTTGAGAGCTGCCTCCGAGCGGGCATCGACCGAGGGGAACTCGGGACGAGTGTCGACCAGATTGCGATCGCTCGGCTGCGCCGGCTCGGTCGTGGTGATGCGGCCCTGAGCGACCGAGAGCACCTGCGCGAGCAGCTCGCCGGCCTTTTCACGCTGGCGACCCTGGCGGTAGTTGTAGATGAGCAGCGCGACCAAGCCGGCAAAGACGGCCAGAATCAGCCACTGCAACCAAGCGAACTGCGAACGGAAGAAGCGAGAGGTGCTCTCGGCGCTGCGCGCAAAGACATCGTCCACGCGCTCGGTCGTGGCCAAGCCTCGAGCGGCTGCCTCGGCGCGCTCGCGTTCACGCGTCTTGCGACGACTGGGGACGCCTGCGCGCACGCGCGCGTTGCGATCCTTCGGCTCGCCGTCGTTGGTCTTGCCCTTCTCGGCGGCGCGGCGCTCACGGCGGCTGAGCTTTTCGCCCTCCGCGGCCGTGTCGATCACCTCGCTCGTTCCTGCGTCGTCGGGGCGAGCAGCGTCGGGCTGTGCATCGGTCGTCGCCTCGTCGGGCGTCGGCTGGTCGGGCTTCGCTTCGTCGGTCACCGGCGCCTCCTTACCAACAACCTGCAAGGGCACCAAGGCACTGGTCGAAATTTCAGGGGGTCGTCTCGTCCGGCGATCCGTTGGGCGATTCGCCCGTCTCTTCCCACTTCTCGGGCGGCGGCGGAGGTAGCTCGCGGCCGAGCGGCACCACGGCCAAGGCGGAGACCTCGATGCCCTGGCTGGCGAACACGTCGAGAGCCAGGCGCTGGCCGGGGCGCACCCCCCAGGCCTCGGGCAGCTCGATGGCCAGCTGCTGGGCTGCGGGACGCGCCGGGACCTGGAACTGGAGCGTGTCGGGGCCGTCGAGCCGCGGGAGGCTGCGGGGGGCGTCGTCCTTGGCCGAGAGTCGGGGCACCCCGCGGGCGACCGAGAGCGGCCCGGTCTCGGTGCCCCGGTTCTGGGCGAGCAGGAGCAGTCGGGCGCCGGGCAAGAGGTCCGCGCGGGCCAGCACGGGCACGGTGAGCTCCACCCTCACCCCGCTGTCCGACAGCTGACTGAGCCGGCCGAGAGCCGCGGGGGCAGGTCCACCGATGTCTTCGAGCACCCCGGCCTGGAGCGCGAGCTCGAGGCCGCCCTCGAGAGGATCCGGTACGGCGAGGAAGCGCAGGAGCGACGGGGCCAGATCGTCCCGCACGCCGAGTGCGAACGCCGCCCGGGCCAGCGGCAGTCGGCCGCTGGCGTAGCGCTCCTGGTGCAGCGCTTGAACGAGCGGGAGCTTGGCGGCCGGATCGCCGATGGCCTGCAGCGCGCTGGCAATGTACGGCCGCAGACGGACATCGCCCAGCCGCGCCACCAGGACCGGGACGGCCTTGCGGCTGCGCAGCTTGGCGAAGGCTTCGAGCAGCTCCTGGGCCGTCTGGAACTCGAGGTCGCGTTCGGCCCACCAGGCCAGCAGTACCTCTTCGCTGCTCGCGTCCCCGACCTCGGCCAGAGTGAGCGCGGCGGCCCGCTGAAACTCCCGATCTTCGCCGCCGAGCAGCTCGCGCACGAGCGGCGCCCCCTGCCCCGCGCGCGTCAACGCCAGAGCCAGGTAGCGACGTGTGAGGGCGTCTTCTTCACGCGACAGCGCCAGGCGCAGGGCAGTCGCCTGGTCCTTGCTGCGCAGACGGAAGAGCAGCTCGCTCGCCTTGCGGCGGACGTTCACGTCGGCGTCGTCGAGGAGCTGAGCGAGCTCGGGCGCCACCTCGGCGTCGCCGGAGATGCCGCGCAGGATGGCGCTGGGCCAGCCTTTGCCCTCGGAACGCAGACCTTCGGTCTCGTAGCGACCGTGGGAGGCAGCCAGCTGGCGCGCGCGTGCGCGCAGGGCCGCGAAGCGCTCGGGATGGGCGGCGGAAACGTCGTGCTTCTGGCCCGGATCGCTGAGGATATCGAAGAGGCGGCAGGCACCCGAGCGGCGTGAGCAAACGAGGCGGAAGCGGTCCTCGGCCAGGAGCGTGAACTCGTCGGTCTCGGCGACGGCGAGGCCTGGTTCTTCGCGCTGGGCGTTGGACTGCGTGTTCGGTTGGGCACCGAGCAACGAACCCAGGTCGCGCCCGCGGAGTCGGGGGGGCAGCGGGACGTCGAGCCCACCCAGGACAGTCGGCAACAGGTCGATGGTTTGGACCGGCTGAGCGATCCGTCGTCCGCGTCCGAGTCCGGGGGCGTTGACGATGAGCGGCACCCTCACCTGTTCTTCGTAGACGCTCGTGCCGTGGTAGCGCCCGCCGTGATCGCCGAACTCCTCACCGTGATCGGCGGTGAGGATCACCAGCGCCTGCGGATCGCGTTGGCGCACGAGCTCGATCAGGCGGGTCGCGGTGGCGTCCGCCGCGTTGATCTCCGAGTCGTAGCGGTCGATGTCGCGCGGTCCGAAGTCCTTGCCCAGGGTCTCGTACGGCTCGTGCGGGCCGAACAAATGCACCCATAAAAACAAAGGCTTGGCGCCCGAAGTGGAAGTGGATTCGAGGTATTTTTCGACCTGACGAACGCGGGGTTCGCCCTCGGCGAACTCGACCTTGGCGTACTCGAAGTCGAACTTGCGCTCTCGGAATCCGGCGAAGTGCTCGCCGTCGATGAAGAAAACCGCGGGCGGGTAGAAGGCCGCCGTGCGGTAGCCGTACTTACGCAAGAGCCCCGCCCAGGTGTCGGAGTCCGCGCCTGCTCCCTGAAGGAGGAGCGGTCGCATGTACTTGCCCGTCATCAAGGACGTCAGCGAGTAGGACGTGTGGGGGGTCGCGGCGTAGGCGGCGTCGAAGACCACACCCTCGCGGCCGAGCGCGTCGATGCCGGGCGACGCTCCACGCGTGGCGCCGTAGATGCCCAGGTGGTCGGCGCGCAGAGCGTCGACGCTGAGGAGCAGGATGGTGCGGCCTCGGAGCTCGACTCGCTGTCCGCGGCTGCGGCGCGCGCCGAGTTCGGTCGCGACGCCGTCGGCTTGCTCGGCCACGGGGGCCAGGGTGGTGGTCCAGGCGACGCCCAGCTCGAGCGCCGGCGAGGACTCACTGGTCAGGAAGCGGAAGTTGTCGAGGAGCTGGGCAGTACGGCTCGCCGGGCCCAACGAGCAGGCGCCGACCACGGCCAAGGCAGGACCCAGGCAGGTCAGAAGCACACGGGAGGCGCGGCGCTCGGGGGTGGCGAGCACAGCCACGACGGCGCCCAGCGCGACCGCGAACAAAGAGAGCCCAGCGTGGAACGCCGGGTAGAGCCTCACCAGGATCAGTCGGTTGGCGGCGCCCAGAGCGACTGCGGCAAGCAGGGCAACGAGCAGGCCCGTGCGCCCGCGGACCAGCGCGGGGAGGCGCGGAGTGATGAACCAGCCGACGCCGAGGGTGATGAGGCCCACCACCACGGCGAAGCCGAGCCGCACGACGGGCGTCGCCAAGTGTCGACCCCCGCCCACTCCATAGGCGATCAGGGTGGCGACGAGCACCGTCGGTACCAGCACCAGCCAGCGAGCGGTCGCAGGGCCGCCGCGCATCCCCAGCGCTCCCGACCCCAGCCCCAGCCCCACGAGCCAGCCGTAGACGGCCGGGATCAGAGCAAGAACAAGCCAGGCCGGCGCGTGCACCAAGCCGCCGAACCAGACCTCCCAGAGCGAAGCGAAGCGGCCCCGCTCGACGAGCACGACCCAGCCGAACTCGAGCAGCAGCGCCAGCTGCGCGCCCGTGATCGCTCGCCCCAGGGCGGCGGCAGACAGACCGAGGCGCGACGCCAGGCTGGGAGAACCAGCGCCGGGCAGCGCCTCATCACTCTTGGAGGTCATCCGAACCGGACCAGCTCAGACGTACTCGACGGCGCCGACCTCGTAGGTCCGGTCGCCCGTCGGCAGCTTCAGGACGACCTCGTCGCCCGGGGCCTTGCCGATGAGGGAACGGGCCAGGGGCGCCGAGATGGAAAGCAGACCCTGATCGATGTCGGACTCGTCGGCCCCCACGATCTGGTAGGTCACCTCTTCGTCCGTATCCAGGTTCGTCAGCGTCACGGTGGCGCCGAACTTGATCTTCTCCCCGGTCAGCTTGGTGGGGTCGATGATTTCCGCCAGGGCCAGCTTGGCCTCCAGGTCCCGGATCTTGGCCTCGTTGAGCCCCTGCCGCTCCTTGGCCGCATGGTACTCGGCGTTCTCGCTGAGATCTCCATGCTCGATGGCGACGCCGATCTCCTTCGAGATGCGGGGGCGCTCTTCTTTCAGCTGGGCCAGCTCGGTTCGCATGAGCTGTGCCCCTCGGGGGGTCATCGGGAACTTTTCCATGGCTTTTCGGTAGGGGGGAAAACGGTAGCCCCGCCTTGCCCCTGCTGCAATCCCTCGCTAGAGCCCTCGCGTGCGGCCATCGCCACGGAATTCTTCGCTCTTTGCCCGGGCGCTGCGTCGTACCGGCGCTCGCCGCGCGATCGTGGTGTGTACGCTGCCTTTGCTGCTGGCCCCCATGGCAGGCTGCGCGACGGAGAAGCGAGCGCTGAGCGCCGCCGAGTTCCAGCGCAACGCCGAGGCCGCCTACAACGCCGCGCTCGAGACCTTCTACGATCGCGACTGGATCTCGGTCCCGGTCGTCATGGAAGAGGTCAAGAAGGAGTACGCCGGCACCCGCTTCGCGCGGCTGGCCCAGCTCCGCATCGCCGACGCGCAGTTCCATCAGGGTAACTACGCGGAGTCGATCACGGCCTACCGCGAGTTCCTGCGCGACTTCCCCAACGATCCCGAGGTGCCGTACGCGCGCTACCGGGTCGTGCTCTGCCACTTCCAGGCGCGCGGCGAGTCCAGCATGTCTCCTCCCCTCGAGGAGCGCGATCTGGTCAACGTGCGCGATGCCGACGAGGCCATCACGTCCTTCCTGAAGGACTACCCGGCCTACCCGAAGCGCGAAGATCTGCTCTACATGCACCTCTGGGTGCGCGGCATGCTGGCTCGTCACGAGCTGTACGTGGCCCGCTACTACCTGAACCGCGACAACTTCGAGGCGGCGCTCTCACGCGCCGAGTATGCGCTGCGCAATTTCCGCGAGACGGGGCTCGAGCCCGAGGCGTTGGTGTTGCTCGGCGAGACGCAGATGCGCCGCGGTGAGCGCAGCGCCGCCAAGGCTGCGTTCGAGCAGGTGCTGAACCACTACCCCGCCTCGCCCTTCGTCATCCCCGCGCGCAATTTCATTGCCGAGATCGAGCGGGATCCGCTGGGGCCCAAGACCGCCACGCCCACCACGCCTCACTATTGAAGTGAGCGGGCTCGCGCGGTCCGGCGGCGCACGATGCTGGATTCGCACCACCCTGGCCTCGCACAACGGTCGGTTCGCGCTTAGGTTTTTGTCATGAGTTCCTCTTGGTCCGAGTTCCGCCGCGCGTTCGACTATTCGTCGAGCCGGCTGAACCGCGATCTGACGGGTGAAGAGGCCGCCCGACCGCTCAGCGCCGAAGGCAAACTGCCCACGGTCCTGTGCTTTCACGGCTTCGGGGGCCTGCCACTCGAGATCCGCTTGGCCTTCGACGAGGCGCGGGCAGCCGGACTCCGCGCTCGGGCGCCGCTCCTGCCGGGTCACGGCGAGCGGCCCAGCACGCTGGCCAAGCTGCGTTACGAAGACTGGCTCGCAGGCGCCCGCGAGGTGTTCGACGAGGCGCGGAGCCAGGGTCCGGTCATCTTGATTGGGCTTTCGCTCGGCAGCTTGCTCGCCACCGAGCTCTACCTGAGCGCCCCCGGCGACGTGCTCGGGCTCGGCATTCTGGCCAACGCGTTCTGGTTGCGGGAGCCGATGCCCGGCTTGGCGCTCGGTCTGGTGCAGAAGCTGGGTCTCCCCGACTTCGGCATGGCCAAATTCGCCTCGGACATCGGCGACGAGCAGGCGCGAGCCAACCACGTCAGCTACGGAATCCAGCCGGTGCAGGCGGCGATCTCGCTGCGCGCGGCGGGCCAGCGCCTGCGTGACGAGCTGTTTCGGGTCCACTGCCCCACCCTGATCCTGCACGGCGCGCGCGATCGCGTCTGCCCCGTGGCCAACGCGTGGCGTGTCGCCGAGCGACTGGGCAGCGACGACGTGCGCGTGGTGGTGCTGCCCCGCAGTCACCACATCATCACGCGTGACTCCGAGAGTCCTCAGGTGGCGCGCGAGCTGCGCGAGTTCATCGCCCGGATCAGAACCACTTCTTGAAGCGCTCGTAGGCGCCGCGCGCGCCCTCGGGCAGGGCCGAGAAGGCGATGTCGATGTGGTCGTCGTCGCCGCGGACCGAGGCCACGCCGATCAGCGGCGTCAGGGCTGCGACGATCTTGCGAGCGCGCTCCTTGGAGAGCGACGGCAGCCGCAGCAAATCGAGCTCGAAGCGGTCCCCCTGCGCGTCCAGCAAGAACGAAGGGCGGCTGGGCAGGTAGGAGACGAGGTCGCCCGGACGGCTGGTGTCGAGTGCCCCCGACTTGATCAGGGCTGCGATCGGATTGGCGGCCGTCACATCCACGACCTGCAGCGTGAGGTTGGACAGGCGGACACGCAGCAGCAGCGCGTCGGGACTGAAATCGACCTTCTCGATGAGGAGCGTCGTCGAGAAGCGCACGTCGGTCTTCATCAGTTCGACGATGCCGCTGACGAACACCCCCGGGCGGCGGGCCTCGAGGTGCAATTCACGGGGGGCCTTGTCGTGCCACAGCTCGCGGACGGCCCAGCGCAGCGCCGAGAGCGGCACACCCAACTCGAAGGAGGCAGCCTTCTTGGCGGCACGGACGACTTCCTCGGGGTGGGTGGTGAGGAAAGAGGTCACGGCTTGGGCCGCTCGCTTGGGGAGGGATTGCGAACTCATCGGGCGCCACTCTACAGGGAGCGGGAGCGCACCGGGAGGCTCGATTCGGCGGCGATGTCAGGAAGTGGGGCGAAGCTGCGGTGGCAGAGCCGTGCTGCGGTCCCTTGGCGACCTTGCCTCGTGCCGGCGTTGCGCTTTAAGGAGCCCTTCATGAAGTTGGAGAGATTCGGAGAGCTCACCGCCACCGTCGTGGCGCCCGATGCAGAAGGCACGGATGGCCTGGTCGTGGTTCTGCTGCACGGCTACGGCGCGCCTGGCACGGATCTCGTGGGGCTGGCTGACCATCTGGACGTGGCCGCCGACACCCGCTTCGTCTTTCCGCGGGGGCCGCTCGTGTTCGAGCCCGCCTACCCCGACGAGTCGGGGCGCGCCTGGTGGCAGCTCGACATGGTCGAGCTGCAGATGATCCGCCTGTCGGGCCGCCACGAAGAACTCACCGCGCGGCGCCCCGAGGGACTCGACGAAGCGCGCGCCGCGCTCGGCTCCCTGCTCGATTCGATCCAGGAGCGCTTCGGTATCTCCTCGTCGCGCATCGTACTCGGTGGCTTCTCGCAGGGAGCGATGCTGGCGACCGACTTCGTCCTGCGCGACGAGCGCCCGCTCGCTGGCCTGGTGGTCCTGAGCGGTAGCCTGATCGCCGAGGCCGAGTGGCTCCAGCTCTTGCCCGGGCGACGCGGCCTGCCGGTGTTCCAGAGTCATTCTCCCGACGACGCGGTGCTCCCCTTCGCCGTGGCCTCCCGGCTGCATGGGGAATTCGAACGGGCTGGGCTCGCCGCCCGCTTCGTTTCCTTCCGCGGCGGCCACGGCATCGGCCCGTCGGTCCTGGCGGAATTGGCCCAGTTTCTGCGCGCTTTGTCAGGCTGAAATTCATGGTAGTTCCGCAGGTCCCGCTGGACGGGCCCCCCTGCGGACCGCAGGGCCGCCCTGCCCCCCCGGCGCCTGCCTGTCCGCCGCCCTGCCCTGCCCCGTTCCAGCGTCTCGACCCAGGAGCTTTCGTTGAGCCAAGCCGACTCCACCGATCCCGAACTGTCCACCATCACCCGAGACGAGGAGGACTGCCTTCATCGCGTGC
>DATIDO010000083.1:0-3198 GCA_035456245.1 Polyangiaceae bacterium | reverse complement strand
CGATCGAAGCCCCACTGATCCGGGGTCTTGCCAGCGCCGCTGGCCGCCGTGGCGGTGCGCGTGCCCAAGTGCCACTTGCCGGAGATGTAGGTCTGGTAGCCTGCGTCCTTCAGCAGCTGGGCGACGGACAGCGAGCGGTCGTTCAGGTAGCCTTCGTAGCCGGGCTGGCCGGTGTAGTTGGCGTCGGCAACGGCCATGGTGCCCTGGCCCACACGGTGGTGGTCGGTGCCCGAGATCAGCATCGAGCGGGTGATCGCGCACACCGTGCCTACCTGATGGTTGGTGAGCAGGCGGCCGTTGGCAGCCAGCTCGTTCAGGTGCGGGGTGTCGATCTCGCTGCCCAGCAGGTTCAGGTCGGAGAAGCCCAGATCGTCGGCGACGATGGCCAGGATGTTGGGCTTGCGGGTCTTCCAGGAATAGCTGACGGAGTTGCCCCAGCCGAGCTGATCGGCCGGATCGAGGCTGCGAGCGCGGACGCGCAGGCGGTGGTTGCCGGCGCTCAGGCCACGCAGCGTGAGCGGGCTCTCGCCGGGGACGTACTCGGCGTCGTCCAGGCTGTATTCGTACTCGCAATCGCCTGCGGAGCAGCCGAAGGTGAACTCGACGGGCGCAGTAGTGACGACCGTCTTCTTGGGCACGCTTCCGAAGATCGCGATCGGACCGGGCGACACGCCATCTTCACCGGGCTCACCCTGCTCACCGGGCTCACCCTGCTCGCCGGGCTCACCCTGCTCGCCGCGACCGCCGATTCCGCCGGGCAGGCCGTCCTTGCCGTCGACACCGTTCTTACCGTCCTTGCCATCGACGCCATTGGTGCCGTCGCGCCCGCTGCTACCAGCGGATCCATCGACGTTGGTGCCCGAGTCGCCGCTGCACGCGCTCGCCAAGAGCCCGAGCGCGAAGACGCCCAAGATGCTCGCCCTGTTCTTCCAGCCGCGCGACACGGGCGCAGCGTTGCCTTGCCAATTCATCCGATTCTCCCTGAGCTTGCGATCCCGCGACCGGCCCGAGCGGAGTGCCGCCGGCTGGTCTTGGGGCTCGGTACGCGGAGGCGCACCGAGGGCGGGACCGGTGACGCGCCCCCGTCAGGAGGGCGCGCCGATACAGCCCTCGGGGAGCTCGCCGGGAGCGGACAGCAGTCCGTAATAGCGGATGATTGCTGGGGAATTTTGGGCGGCGAGCATCAGTCGACCGTGCAGATAGACTAAGCAAATCGGCCCGTCAACGCCGATTCGAACCGGCGACCGGTCCTAGGTGGTTCGCCACGCGGTGCATCGGCGATCGGCGCGAGCGACGACGTCACGTCCGTCAGCGCGCGTGACGTCGCCGTTTTCGGAGCACCAACGCTCAGCGCCAGTGCGAGCGACGTTCGCTCGTCATCCGCGTCGCACGCAGCGGAAGCCGATGTGACCCGCTGGCGACTCGGGTTCACCCTTGCCACGCGTGCCGACCATGTAGCGTGTGCAGTATTCGCTGGTGCACAGGAACGAGCCGCCGCGCTGGACGCGCTTCTTGGTGCCGGGTTCGGAGGGATCGAAGCTGTCTTCGGGGCCCTGTGGGTTCGTGGTCAGCGCGTCGCGCGCCTGTCGCGCGTACTCGTCCGCGCGGTACCAGTCGCGCGTCCACTCCCAGACGTTCCCGGCCAGATCGTACAGGCCGAAGGCATTGGGCGGGAACGAGGCGACCGGCGCGCTACCGACGAAGCCGTCCTCCCCCAGATCCTTCACCGGGAACGTGCCTTGGAAGATGTTGGCGACGAACTGCCCGCCCGGCTTCAGGCGGTCCCCCCACGGGTACAGCTTGCCGGCCTCTCCGCCTCGAGCGGCGAACTCCCACTCGGCTTCGGTCGGGAGGTCTTTGCCGGCCCATTTCGCGTACGCCTGGGCGTCGCTGTAGGTGACGTGGACGACCGGATGGCGCTCTTTGCCGGCCAACGATGAGCCGGGGCCCGTCGGGTGCCGCCAGTCGGCGCCGGGCTGGTACCGCCACCAGCGCAGCGGTTGATCGAGTGGAACGACGTCAGCCGTGGGCGTGAAGACGGCGGAGCCTGCCACCAGCGCGCTGGCCGGCGCTCCCGGAAACTCCGCAGCGGTGGGCGCCCGCTCGGCCAACGTCACGTAGCCGGTGGCCTTCACGAAAGCGGCGAAGCTCTCGTTGGTGACCTCGGTCGCGTCCATGAAGAAGCCGGCGACGCGCACGCGATGAATGGGGCGCGCGTCGGCCATGGGCTCGTGGCAGTGGCCCGCCGCGGTGGGATCCGTCGAGCCCATGGAGAAGTCTCCGCCGGGGATCCACACCATGCCTCGTGGGGGCTCGCCCGGCGCCGGCGTGGGAGCGAGCTCGGTTGCCAAGAAGGCGGAGGAGGATCCGTCATGCTGGGCAGCGCTGGGAGCAGGGCGAGCCGGGGTTGGTTTCTCGGCGGCGGGCTTCTCGGCGTTTGGCTTCTCGGCGGCGGGCTCGGGCTGGCGCTCGCACGCAGTGAGCGCGCCGAGCAGGAAAATCCAGCCAAAATTACCTGAATTCGCGCGCTGCTGCCGGCTGCCGGGGATCACGGTGCGGACACTGGCACGCGCTCGGGCGACTCGCCAGAGCACATCTCGTTCGAGCGGCGTGCACAAGCGCTGCGGCAGCAAGCTCGAGCAGAGCTCACTGCCACTTGAACGAACGCAGCGCCAGCAGGTAGCCCGCTCCACCCCACACCGACAGCACGAGCAGCGGGAAGCCGAGCGTCGGCAGGCCCGCGCCATCGTTGTAGATGGCGCGCAGCGCGTCACACAGGGCCGTCAGCGGCAGCATCTGGATGGGTAGGTGCAGGAACTCGGGGAAGCGCTCGTAGGAGAAGAACGTGCCCGAGAGGACCCACATCGGCAGCTGCAGCAGGTTCATCCAGCCGTTGGCGCTTTCGGTGTTCTCGACTCGAGCGCCGATCAGCAGGCTGATGCCAGCGAAGGCGGCCGCCCCCCAGAAGCCCAAGAGCAAGAAGCTGGCGAGAGAGCCTTGCATCTTGCAGCCGAAGACCAGCGAGCCGAACAGCAGCAGGGCGCCTAGTTCGAGCACGAGGAAGAGCGAGCGCGAGATGAAGTAGGACAGCAGGAAATGGCTGCGCCGCATGGGAGTGACGGCGTAGCGGCGCAGCAGCTTGCGCTTGCGGGCGACCACCAAGTTGTAGCCGACGCCCCACATGCTGGAGCCCATCAG
>DATIDO010000082.1:0-2513 GCA_035456245.1 Polyangiaceae bacterium | reverse complement strand
CTTGCCGGCGCGCAGATCCGTGAGGACGCCTGCGAGGCGCTTGGTCTTCACCTCGCCGAGGTCGATCTTGTCGACCACGGTGAAGCGACCTTCCTTCACGAGCAGCGAGAGGGCGCCCTTGAGAGCGCTCTGACGCACGCGGCGCGGCGGACGGTAGCTCCAGTCCTGCGGCTTCGGGGGATGAGCGCGACCGCCACCCACGAAGATCGGCGCACCGATCGAACCGTGACGGGCGTTACCGGTGCCCTTCTGCTTGTAGATCTTCTTGCTGGAACCAGCGACTGCGGCGCGCTCCTTGCCGGCATGGGTGCCAGCACGGCGCGACGAGAGCTGCGCGCGAACGACCTCCTGGAAGAGGTGCTCCTTCACCTCGGCGCCGAACACCTCATCCGAGAGTTCGACCTCGCCGACCTTCTCACGCTTCAGGTTGTAAACATCGACCTTGGCCATGTCTGTTCCTTCTGCCTTCAGCTCTTGATCTCGACGTCCACGCCGGCGGACAGGTCGAGCTTCATGAGTGCTTCGAGGGTCTGGGGGTTGGGCTCGAGGATGTCGATGAGGCGCTTGTGCGTACGCACCTCGAACTGCTCGCGAGCCTTCTTGTCCACGTGGGGACCACGCAGAACGGTGTAACGACGAATCGACGTGGGCAGCGGGATGGGACCCGCAACGCGCGCGCCCGTGCGGTGCGCGGTCTCGACGATGTCACTGGTGGACTTGTCGAGCAGCTGATGATCGAACGCGCGGAGGCGGATTCGAATCTTGGTGGTGTCTGCCATTTTCTGGTCTTTCTGGCTGGATTGAGGTGCTCGCCGCTGGCTGCCGCGAGGGCAGGCGGGCGGCGAGCAGCGCGAATTACTCGATGATCTTGGAGACGACGCCGGCGCCCACGGTGCGACCACCCTCGCGGATGGCGAAGCGCATCTGCTCCTCGAGTGCCACCGGCGTGATCAGCTCCACCGTGATGGCGATGTTGTCGCCCGGCATCACCATCTTCACCTCGTCGGCAAGGAGCACCGTGCCAGTCACGTCCGTCGTGCGGATGTAGAACTGAGGACGGTAGTTCGTGAAGAACGGCGTGTGACGCCCGCCCTCTTCCTTCTTCAGCACGTACACCTCGCCAGCGAACTTCGTGTGCGGCGTGATCGAGCCCGGCTTGGCCAACACCTGGCCACGCTCGATGCCCTCCTTGTCCACACCGCGGAGCAGGCAGCCAACGTTGTCGCCGGCTTCGCCCTGGTCCAGCTGCTTGCGGAACATCTCCACGCCCGTCACCACCGTCTTGGCGCTCGAGCCGTAGCCCACGATCTCGGCTTCGTCGTTCACCTTGATCACGCCGCGCTCGATGCGGCCCGTGGCAACCGTGCCGCGGCCCTTGATCGAGAACACGTCTTCCACGGCCAGGAGGAACGGCTTGTCCTTCTCGCGCATCGGCTCCGGGATCTCCGTGTCCAGCGCGCCGAGAAGCTCCTTGATGCTCTTGACCCACTTGGCGTCGCCGTTCAGCGCGGGCAGTGCCGCCACCTGGACGATCTTCGCCGTGTCGCCGGGGAACTTGTACTTGTTGAGGAGCTCGCGCACCTCCATCTCCACCAGCTCCAGCATCTCGGGGTCTTCCACCGCGTCGCACTTGTTCAGAGCGACCACGATGTGGTTCAGGCCCACCTGACGAGCGAGCAGCACGTGCTCGCGCGTCTGCGGCATCACCGAGTCCAGAGCCGAGACCACCAGGATCGCGCCGTCCATCTGCGCGGCGCCCGTGATCATGTTCTTCACGTAGTCAGCGTGACCGGGGCAGTCGACGTGTGCGTAGTGACGGTTCTCCGTCGAGTACTCCACGTGCGACGCAGCGATCGTCACCGTCTTGGTCTCGTCGCGAACGATGCCGCCCTTGGCGATGTCCGCGTACTTGATCTCGTTGGCCAGACCGTCGTTCGCCTGCACCTTCACGAGTGCCGCCGTCAGCGTCGTCTTGCCGTGATCGATGTGACCGATGGTGCCCACGTTGAGGTGGGGCTTGTTACGTACGAACTTCTCCTTGGCCATCTCTAATTCCTCTTGCTTTGGTGTTGTGCCGGATCCCGGCGTTTGGGTTTGTTTGCTTGCCCGGATGCGGGATCCGGCTCTGACTCTCAGGCTCCGGTGATGCGAGCCACGATTTCGGCCTGAACGGCCGCGGGCACGGATTCGTAGTGCCCGAAATGCATGCTGTAGGTCGCGCGACCCTGCGTCTTGCTGCGGAGATCGGTCGAGTAACCGAACATCATCGACAGCGGCGCCTCGGCGTCGATCGCCTGCGCGTTGTGGCCGCGCTGCTTCATGCCGATCACGCGGCCACGGCGCGAGTTGAGGTCACCAATCACGTCGCCCACGTGCGCTTCGGGGGTGACGACCTCCACCTTCATCATCGGCTCCATGAGCGCGAGGCCGGCCTGCTTGGCGGCGGTCTGGAGCGCCATCGAACCGGCGATCTCGAAGGCGGGGCCCGACGAGTCGACGTCGTGGAAGCTGCC
>DATIDO010000081.1:0-11088 GCA_035456245.1 Polyangiaceae bacterium | reverse complement strand
CGGCGCGCCGGCCTCGGCCGCCTTCGTCAGCTTTTCAGGAACTTGGTCGACCTCCTTCGCGCTCAAGATCCCCAGCATCAGATCCCCGCGCAGGATCCGGTTCTGGATATCGCGGAACCAGGCGAGGATCGCCTGGGCTTCTTTCGCGCTCGACGACGGCTTTGCCGAAGTTGCCTTCTGGGTGCTCTTGGCAGGGAGCTTCTTGGCGCTGCCCTTCTTCGCCGTGGCCTTCATGGCCTTCTTGGCCGGAGCCTTCTTCACGGTGGCCTTGGCCGGAGCCTTCTTGGCGCCGCCCTTCTTCACGGCGGCCTTCTTCTTCTTCTTCGTGGACTTCTTCTCAGGCATGCGCGGCTCCTCTTCGACTCGGGCTGGCTGCTCGATCCAGCAGTATCACTTACCATGGGGGGCCGAACGAGATCACCACGGGTCACCGCTGCTCGCCGCTGCTCGCCGCTGCTTGCCCATGGGCCGGCCTCCGGACGGTGGGGCCGCGTTGTGGCAAGTCGGGCCCGGGACTGGCATCCTGCTGAAGACGCCGCGGGGGGCCGGCGTTTCATGGGAGGGGATCGCACGTGACGAGAGTTCGAGTCGACGGCTTCACGGTTTCACTCGATGGCTTCGGGGCCGGTCCGGATCAGGACCTCGAACATCCACTGGGAACGGGCGGAACCCAGCTCCATCAGTGGCTTTTGCCGACGCGCACGTTCCAGCGCACCCACGGCCAGGGCGACGGTACGACGGGCATCGACGACGACTTTGCCGCGCGAGGGTTCGAGAACGTGGGCGCCTGGATCTTGGGGCGCAACATGTTCGGTCCGATTCGCGGGCCCTGGTCCGATTCCGACTGGAAGGGCTGGTGGGGCGAAGAGCCGCCGTACCACGTGCCGGTGTTCGTGCTGACGCACCATGCGCGCCCACCGCTCGAGATGGCTGGTAACACCACGTTCCACTTCGTCACCGGCGGCATTCATGAAGCCTTGGAGCGGGCGCGGCAGGCCGCAGGCGGGAAGGACGTGCGCATCGGGGGCGGAGCGAGTGTGGTTCGGCAGTACCTGCGCGAACGGCTCATCGACGAGCTACATCTTGCGATCGCTCCGGTGCTTCTCGGGCGGGGCGAGTCGCTGTTCGCAGGCCTCGACTTGCCGACGCTCGGCTACGAGTGCGTGGAGTCGGTTGGCTCCGAAAAGGCCACGCACGTAGTGCTCCGGCGCACGGTGATCTGAGCATCTCTGCCCCGATTCGTCGGCGAATTTTCCAATTGGGCGTGACCGCCGGGTCGACCGGGCCGTTTTTCCTTGCGGCGGCGGCGTAGGCGTCTAGATCGCGCGGTCCGTGGACACCGTTACCTTCCTTTCGTTCGCCGTGTCGGGGCTGCTCGTCGGCACGCTCGTGGGCGCTACGGGCGTCGGTGGCGGTTCGCTGATGACGCCGATCCTGGTGCTGTTGTTCGGGGTGAACCCGGCCACGGCCGTGGGCACGGATCTGCTGTTCGCTGGTGTGACGAAGAGTTTCGGCACGCTGTTGCACGGCTTGAACCGCTCGGTGAGTTGGAAGGTTCTCGGCCGCCTCTCGCTCGGTAGCCTACCGGCGGCCGGCATCACCTTGTGGGCACTCCGTCGATTCGAGGATGCCCAGGCAACGGCCGCGCTGATGACTCACGCGCTCGGCATCGCTCTGTTGATCACCTCGACGGCGCTGCTCTTTCAGCCTTGGTTGCAGAAGCTCACCAAGCGCGGCTCGTCTCCCGACGAGGCGGCGCCGTCGGCGGAGGATGCAGAGCTGGTGGCACGGCTCGAGGCCGAGGCGGAAGACCGGCCGGGCGTGGCCATGCGCACCGTGCTGCTCGGTGCCGTGCTCGGTGCACTTGTCACCTTCACGTCGGTCGGTGCCGGTGCGCTCGGCGTGGTCGTCCTCGTGGCCCTCTATCCCAAGGTGCGCAGCGTGCGGATCGTCGGGACCGACATCGCCCACGCCGTCCCGCTCACCCTGCTCGCGGGTGCCGGCCACGCCAGCCTGGGCGGGGTCGACTACGGCATGTTGGGTGCCCTGATTTGCGGGTCGATCCCCGGCGTCGTGCTCGGCTCTCAGCTGGCCTTCCGCGTGTCGGAGCGCGTGCTCAAGGGCGGGCTGGGGGCGATCCTGTTCGCCGTGGGCAGCAAGCTCGTCTTCTGAGCGGGTCCCCGCGCCGAGCCCGCCATGGAACCGGCCATCCGGCCCGTCTCCGTGAGGGCTTGGATTTGGGAGGGCCTGGGCGAATATTCGCGGCCATGTCGTCGCTGAAGCCCCTGCCCGAGCTCACCTCGTCCCCCGAATTCAAGGCCCTGGAGAAGCACTCCCAGACCTTGCTGACGCAGCACCTGCGCAAGCTGTTCGAGCAAGATCCCGGTCGCGCGGAGCGCTACTCGGTGGAAGGCGCGGGGATCTTCCTCGACTACTCGAAGAACCGCATCACCGACGAGACCGTGCAGCTGCTGCTCGCGCTGGCCAAAGCACGCAACCTGGGCCCCGCCATCGAGGCCATGTTCAGCGGTGAGAAGATCAACCTGACCGAGAACCGCGCCGTACTGCACACGGCGCTGCGCGCCCCGCGTGACGCCAACATCCAGGTGGACGGCAAGAACGTCGTGCCCGACGTGCACGAGGTGCTCGACCGCATGGCCGCGTTCTCGCAGAAGGTGCGCAGCGGCGCGCACGTCGGCCACACGGGCAAGCGCATCACCACGGTCGTGAACATCGGCATCGGCGGCTCCGATCTCGGTCCGTTCATGGCCTACGAGGCGCTGAAGGCCTACTCGGATCGCAACATCCAGGTGCGCTTCGTCTCCAACGTCGACGCGACGGACTTCGCCGAGGCCACCCACGGCATCGACTGGGAGAGCTCGCTGTTCATCGTGTGCTCCAAGACCTTCACCACGCTCGAGACGCTCGCCAACGCGCAGCTGGCCCGCACCGCGCTGATCGAGAAGCTCGGCAGCGAGGCCGCCGTGGCGAAGCATTTCGTCGCCGTCTCCACCAACGCCAAGGCGGTTGCCGCCTTCGGCATCGACACCCAGAACATGTTCGGCTTCTGGGACTGGGTGGGAGGTCGTTACTCCTACGAGTCGGCCATCGGTCTGTCGTTGATGCTCGCCATCGGCGCCGACAACTTCCAGGACATGCTGCGCGGCTTCCGCGACATGGACCAGCACTTCCGCACGGCTCCCTTGGAGAAGAACCTGCCGGCGATCCTGGGTCTGCTGGGCGTTTGGTACAACAACTTCTTCGGCGCCGAGTCGCACGCGGTGTTGCCCTACGACCAGTACCTGCGCCGCTTCGCTGCCTACCTGCAGCAGCTGGACATGGAGAGCAACGGCAAGCGCGTGACCCGCGCTGGCAACCCCGTTTCCTACGAGACCGGGCCGATCATCTGGGGCGAGCCCGGCACGAACGGCCAGCACGCATTCTACCAGCTGATCCACCAGGGCACGAAGCTCATCCCCTGTGACTTCATCGGCTTCTCCAACAGCCTGAACGCGTTGTCGGCTGGCGACGCCGCCATGCACGATCTGCTGATGGCCAATTACTTCGCTCAGACCGAGGCCCTGGCCTTCGGCAAGACCGAGGCCGAGGTGAAGGCCGAGGGCACCGCCGCCGAGCTGGTGAACCACCGCGTGTTCGAGGGCAACCGCCCCACCAATTCGTTGCTGATCGAGAAGCTGACCCCGCACGCGCTGGGCGCGCTCGTGGCCCTCTACGAGCACAAGGTGTTCGTGCAGGGCATCGTCTGGGACCTGAACAGCTTCGATCAGTGGGGCGTCGAGCTCGGCAAGGTGTTGGCCAAGAAGATCACCCCCGAACTCTCGGGGGCCGAGCCCAAGCTGGCGCACGACAGCTCGACGAACGCCTTGATTCGCCGCTACCGCGCGCAGCGCGGGCTGTGAGCCGGGCTCGTTGCCCTCGGGCGGGCCGGCGGATAGCGTCGGCCTCGTGAAAGGAGCAGGAGGCTTTGCCATCGCTTGGCTCGGGCTGTGCCTGGCCGCCTGCTCCAACGATCCGTACCCGAACGAGCGGGGGGACGAGAAGGTCCTGTACCTCCCGTTCGCCGAGCCGCCCAAGACGCTCGACCCCGCCGAGGCCTACTCGACCGTGGATCACTCGATCACGGCTCGAGTCTTCGACACGCTGCTCGAGTATCACTACCTGAAGCGCCCCTACGAGCTGTTCGGCAGCTTGGCCGAGGCGGTGCCCGAGCCCAGGCAGCTGGAGGACGGCCGCGTCGAGTACCGCTTCGAGCTGCGCGCCGACCTGCGCTTCGCCGCCGACGAGTGCTTCGCGCGCTTCGGCACGCAGAGCCCGGATTTACCGAACAGTCGGCGCATCACGGCCGACGACGTGGTCTTCGAACTGCGGCGCTTGGCCGATCCTGCCGTCGGCAGCCCGGTCATCGACCAGTTCGCGCTGCTCAGCGGCTTCGCCGACTTCGGCGCGCGCCTGGAGGCGCGCCGCAAAGCGGATGCGGCCTTCGCCCGCCGGCGCGCCGACGAACAGTATCGGGAGCTGGGCGGATTCGTCGGAGCCCGCAGCGAGGGGGAGCGGACCGTCGTCGTCACGCTCGATCAGCCCTATCCGCAGATCCTCTATTGGTTCGCCATGAACTTCACGTCGCCGCTGCCCTGGGAGGCGGTGGCGCACTACGACGGCAAGGACGGACGCGATCCGTTGGCCGAGCACCCCGTCGCCTCGGGCCCCTTCCAACTCGTGCGCTACGAGAAGCGTGCGCGCATCGTGCTGGAGAAGAACCCGCTGTGGCATGGCGTCCGCCACCCGGAGTGGCGCGCGCCCGGGACGGTGTTTCCGGCGCTCGACGACGTGCCCAACCTGAGCCCAGCCGAGAAGGCCGGCTACGCCACCTCGGTCGGGCAGCAGCTGCCCCGGCTCGCGCGCATCGAGTACATCCGCGAAGAAGAGAGCATCCCGGCTTTCTCCAAGTTCCTGCAGGGCTACTACGACATCTCGTCCATCGCCCGCGAGAACTTCAACCAGGTGGTGCACGAAGGCGGTCTCTCGGACGAGATGCGCAGCCGCGGCATGCAGCTGGAGAAGACCGTGACGGCGGCCGTCTTCTACATCGGCTTCAACCTGGACGATCCCCAGATTGGCAGCGCCGGTGGGGAGCGCACCCGGCTCCTGCGTCAGGCCATGAGCCTGGCCATCGATTCGACCGAGTACGCTCGGTTGTTCATGAACGGTCGCGGGATCGCGGCCCAGTCACCGCTGCCCCCCGGCTTGTTCGGCTACGACGAGGCCTATCGGAACCCGTACCGACAGCCCAGCGTGGAGCGCGCTCGGGAGCTGCTGATCCGCGCTGGTTATCCAGGCGGCATCGATCCCAAGACGGGACGTCCGCTCCACCTCACCTTCGACGTGGGTGACACCTCGCCCGAAGGTGCCGTTCGCTTCCATTTCTGGACCAACCAGTGGCGCCAGATTGGTATCGACGTCGAGTTGGCCGCCACCAACTACAACAAGTTCCAGGAGAAGGTGCGCGACGGCGCCTACCAGCTGTTCACCTGGGGCTGGGTGGCTGACTACCCCGATCCCGAGAACTTCTACTTCCTGCTCACCACACGCATGGCGCGCAGCGTGTCGGGCGGCCCCAACTCGGCCAACTTCAAGAACGCCGCCTTCGACGAGACGTTCGAGCGCATGAAGGCCATGGAGAATGGTCCCGAGCGCAGGCAGCTGCTCGAGCGCATGCGCGGCATCCTCCAGGAGGAGTGCCCGTGGATCCCGCTCTTCCACCCTGAGGACTACGCGCTGCTGCACGGCTTCGCCAAGGACGTGAAGCCGATAGGTATCTCGTCCCCGGTGATCGCCAAGTACTACGACGTCGACGCGGCGCGGCGTCGCGAGCTGCGAACGGCCTGGAACGAGCCCGTGCTGTGGCCGGCCGCTTTGTTCGTGCTCGCCCTGGTGGCGCTGCTCGTCCCGGCCGTGCGAACCTTCCTGCGGGAGCGACAGTGACCCGATCCAGGCGAGAACGAACGAGGAGAGGAGCCCTGCCATGCTGGCCTACCTGATCCGACGTATCGGCTACGGCGGCCTGGTCGTGCTCGGCGTGCTGTTCTTCTTGTTCAGCCTGTTCTTTCTGGTGACGACGCCCGACGACATCGCTCGCCGCGCCGTCGGCGACAAGGCCATGCCTCAGGTGATCGAGCGCTGGAAGGTCAACCACGGCTACGACCGTCCGCTCTGGCCCGGCGTGGAACACCCGCGTGACAACCTGCTGGTCGATCACTTCGAGAAGATGCTGACCTTCGACTTCGGCAAGAGCGACGCCGACGGCGTGCCCCTCTCGCGGCGCATCCGCGAAGGGGCGCTGCCCAGCCTGCTGCTCACCACGCCGATGTTCGTGCTCGGGGTCTTGCTCGCCATCGGCATCAGCCTGGTGGTGGCGCTGTTCCGTGAGAGCTACCTGGACCGCCTGGGCGTGTTCTGGTCCGTGCTGGGCATGAGCGTGCCGCTGGTCATCTACATCATCGCCGGCCAGTTCGTGTTCGGGCGTCTGTTGCGCTGGTTCCCCATCAGCGGCTTCGACTGGGATCCCCAGGTGCTGTGGCGCTTCCTGGCCATGCCCGTGGTGATCGGGCTGCTGGCTGGTTTGGGCTCCGACGTGCGCTTCTTCCGCACCGTGTTCATCGAGGAGATCAACCGGGACTACGTGCGCACCGCGCGGGCCAAGGGCGCCGGCGAGTTGAGGGTGCTGGGGGCCCACGTGTTGCGCAATGCGCTGATCCCGGTGCTGACCAACGTGGTCATGGCCATCCCCTTCCTGTTCACCGGCTCGCTCCTGCTCGAAGCTGCCTTCGGCATCCCGGGCCTGGGCTCGCTGACGGTCGAGGCCATCAACGCCAACGATTTCGCCACCCTTCGGGCCATGGTCTTCCTCGACTCGCTGATCCTGATCGGCGGGCAGATTCTCACCGACCTCAGCTACACCTGGGTCGACCCACGGGTGCGGTTGGACTGACGGCATGAAGGAATGGTTCGAGCCCGGCCCGCTGCGAGAGGCGCTGATCAGCGACGGCATCGTTTTGTGCTTGCTGGCCCTCGGCATCGCCTTCGGCTCGTTCGTGCGCCGGAACGAGCTGTGGCGTGAGGCCCTCGGAGCCGTCTGGCGCCGCCGTCGCGGGGCCGTGCTGGTTCTCGGCGTGTACGCCTCGGTGGCCTTGGTCGACTCGGTGGTCTGGGTGAGCGCCTCGGGCGCCTCCGATCAGGTCGCCGCGCACGAGGCTCGGAGCCTGATCGACCGGGCCTTCTCGGGCGCACGGGAGAAGAGCTACTCGGCTCCGTTCGCCAGCGAGGAGTTCTACGATCAGAGTCGCCTGGTGCAGCCGGGCAGGCACCCGCTGGGGACCAACGTGCTCGGCCAGGACGTCTTCTACTTGACGCTGAAGGGCTCGCGCGTCGCGCTGCTCATCGGCGGGCTCACCAGCCTGATCGCCATTCCACTGGCGTTGCTGTTCGGCATCTTGGCCGGCTACTTCGGCGGGTTCGTGGACGACGTGGTGTTCTTCGTCATGAGCACCCTGGCATCGATGCCCGGGATTTTGCTGCTGATTGCGCTGATCATGGCGCTGGGTCAGAGCACCTTCAGCGTGTGCGTGGCGCTCGGTGTGACCAGCTGGGTGGGCTTTTGCCGGCTCTCGCGGGGCGAGACGATGAAGCTGCGAGAGCTGGACTACGTGGCGGCAGCGCGGACCTTGGGGGTTCGTCCGGCCGCCATCCTGGTCCGTCACATCCTGCCGAACTTGATGCACCTGGTCGTCATCACCTTCGTGCTGATGTTCTCGGGCTTGGTGCTTTCGGAGGCGACGCTGGCCTGGCTGGGTATCGGCGTGGCGGGCAGCTGGGGACAGATGATCGCCCAGGCCAAGGACGAGCTGAGCCGCGAGCCCATGGTGTGGTGGAACCTGACAGGTGCCTTCGCTGCGCTCTTCGGCCTGTTGCTCTCCGTGAACCTGGTCGGTGACGCGCTGCGCGACGTACTCGATCCGCGCACGAGGGGTGAGGGCTGATGCTCGAGGTCAGCGAACTCACGACCAGCTTTCCCATCGCTGGTCGCCAAGTACCGATCGTCGATGGCGTGTCGTTCTCGCTCGAACAAGGCAAGTGCCTGGCGCTGGTGGGTGAGAGCGGCTCGGGTAAGTCGATGACGGCGCTCTCTTTGATGCGCCTGGTGCCGCGGCCCGGCCGGATCAGCAGCGGCAGTGTGCGGCTCGAAGGTCAGGAGCTGCTAGGCCTGACCGTGCCGGAGATGCGGGCCGTACGTGGTCGACGTATTGCCATGATCTTCCAGGAACCGATGACTTGCCTGAACCCGGTCGTGCGGGTGGGCGAGCAGGTCGTCGAGGCCATCCGCCTGCACGAGCGCGTCGAGCGCGAGGCGGCCAAGCGTCGCACGCTGGAGCTGTTCGATCGGGTCGGCATCCCCGAACCGGGCGCTCGCTACGACTACTACCCTCACCAGCTTTCGGGTGGCCTCAAGCAGCGCGTGATGATCGCCATGGCGCTCTCGACCCAGCCACGCATCCTGGTGGCCGACGAACCCACCACGGCGCTCGACGTGACCATTCAGGCCCAGATCCTGGAGCTGCTGAACGAGCTGCGCGCCGAGTTCTCGATGGCCATCCTGCTCATCACCCACGATCTGGGCGTGGTGAGCCGCATGGCGGACGAGGTGGCCGTGCTCTACACCGGGCGTGTCGTCGAGCAGGCGTCCGCAGCGACTCTGCTCGCTCGGCCCGAGCATCCGTACACCCGCGGGCTGCTGGCTTCGCTGCCCAGCCGTCACCGTCCGGGCGAAAAGCTGCACGAAATTCCGGGCGTCGTTCCCTCGCCCGCGCATTGGCCGGCCGGCTGCCGGTTCGCGACCCGTTGCTCCGAAGTCTTCGAGCGTTGTCCGACGGAGGTGCCGCGGCTGTTGCCGCTCCATCCCGATCAGCGCGCCGCGTGCTTCGCGCGCGAGGGGAGGGCCGAATGAGCGAGCCGGTGGACAGCGCGGAGGCACCTTTGGCTCGTGGGGCCGTGGGCCCGTCGTCGCAGAGCTCGTCGTCGCAGAGCTCGTCGTCGTTGCTCGAGGTGAGCGATCTGCGCACTTGGTTTCCGGTGCGAAAGGGGCCTCTGCGTCGCGTCGTCGACCACGTGAAGGCCGTCGACGACGTGAGCTTCCAGGTCGAACGCGGGCGAACGCTGGCCCTGGTGGGCGAGAGCGGCTCGGGTAAGACCACGGTGGGGCGCTCGATCTTGCGCTTGGTGCAGCCGTCGGCAGGCAGCGTGCGCTTCGACGGCGTGGAGCTGCTGGGCCTCGATGAGCGGGAGCTACGGCCGTTCCGCAAGCGCATCCAGATGGTCTTCCAGGATCCCACCACGTCGCTCAACCCGCGTATGCGGGTGCTCGATCTGGTCGCCGAGGGTCTGGACGCGTTCGGGCTGACCAAGAGTCGCGCGGAGCGGATGGATCGGGTCGTCGAGGCGCTCGAGGCCGTGAAGCTGGGCTCCGAGCACCTGCGCCGTTTCCCTCACGAGTTCTCGGGCGGTCAGCGGCAGCGCTTGGGCATCGCGCGGGCGCTTTCCGTGGGGCCTGACTTGATTGTATGTGACGAGGCCGTGAGCGCCCTCGACGTCTCCATCCAGGCGCAGATCTTGAATCTGCTCGCCAGCCTGCAGGAGCGCCTGGGCGTGGCCTACCTGTTCATCACTCACGATCTGTCGGTCGTGCGTCACCTGGCGCACCGGGTGGCCGTCATGCACCAGGGCAAGCTGGTCGAGACGGCCGAGACCGAGCAGCTCTTCCGGCAGCCGGAGCACCCCTACACCGCGCGGCTGCTCAGCGCGGTCCTCAGCATCGAGCCAGCGCCGCTCGCCCCCCATCCGTGAAGACACCCCGTCTTGCCGTAGACGAGTCGAGGGGCACCTGGCTCGCTCTGATCCTGGCGCTCGGCTACGTGCTCGCCGTCGCCTGCTGCAACGAGTACCGCGAAGTCTTCGAGATCGATCCGGACGAGTCGAACAACCTGATCAAGGCCCTGTTGCTCGAACACGGCGCGAGCTTCGGCGGGGATCTCTGGTCAGATCAGCCTCCACTCTTCACCTATCTGCTGGCTGGCTGGTTTCGCGTCGTGGGGCAGAGCGTGGAGCACGCTCGCACCTTCGTGCTCGGCTTCGCGGGCTTGGCGGTCTTCGCGCTGGTCGACTCGGCACGGCGCTTGGGCGGTCTGCTCGCGGCGCTGGGCGCGTTCGTCTGGCTGGTGGGCTCGTCGGCATTCGTCCCGCTGAGCGTCTCGGTGATGATTGGGCTGCCGAGCGTGGCGCTGCTCTCGGCAGCTTGCTGGGCGGCGCTCGTCGAGGGGCAGCTCCTCTCGACCTCGCTTCCAGGCTCGCCTTCGGGTTTGCCTTCAGGCTCGCCTCCGGCCTCGCGCGGGCGGCGCTTCGCCTGGCTCGCGCTGAGCGGCGCGCTGCTGGGAGCCTCCTGGGGCGTGAAGCTGTTCACGGGCTTCGCGGTCGTGCCGCTGGTCCTCACGGTCGGCGCGAGTGCGCTCCGTCGCTCGTGGAGCGCGGGCTGGCGAGCGCGAGCGCTCGAGCTCGGCTGCGCCTGGCTGATCTGGGGGCTGGGCGTGGTCGTGGTGTTCGGGGTGGTCCTCTTGCCTTACCTGGGGGCGACGGGGGATCAGGAGCTGATCGAAGCGCACGCGGGCCTGCGTGCGACTCGTCCCGAGTGGTTCGTGGGTTGGGGGAGCGTGCGCGGGTTCCTGGTGGACGACGCCGTGTTGTTCGGCGCGGCGCTGCTGGGCGTCGTGGTCACGCTGTTGCGGCGTCGCTGGGCTGCGCTGTCGTTCTTCGGCTGGTTGCTCTTGGCGGGGCTGGCGCTGGCCCTGCATTTCCCGGTCTGGCCGCATCATCGGGTGTTGGTCACGCTGCCAGCGGCCGCGTTGGCGGGGCTCGGAGTGGGGGGCGTGCTCACCGCGCTGCTGGCTTGGATCGGGCGGCGTTGGGCCGGGCTCTCGCGCCCCGGCGGCCCAGCGGCGGTTGCGTTGGGCGTGGTGGCCT
>DATIDO010000080.1:0-2873 GCA_035456245.1 Polyangiaceae bacterium | reverse complement strand
TGGATCAGGCCTCGCTCGTGCGCTTCGCCGAGCGAACGGCACATCTGACGGAGCAGGTAGACGGCGCGTTCGGGGGGCAGGGGGCCGAAGCGTTCTACCAAGCTCTTCAGATCGAGGCCGTCGAGTAGCTCCATGACGTAGTAGAGCGCGCCCTCGCGGGTGATGCCGAAGTCGTAGAGCTGGATGGTGTGGGGCGACTCGAGCGTCGCCGTCACGCGCGCCTCGCGAAGGAAAATGCGGATCAGCCGAGCCGACGCCTCGGGGCCGTGACCCTCGAGGATTTCGGTGCGGATCAACTTCACTGCGGCGGGCCGGGCGAGCATGCGGTGGTCGGCTCGCCACACCTCCGCCATGCCTCCCGTTCCCAGCCGATCGACCAGCCGATACGAGCCGACCTCGATGGCGGCCGCGATGCTGGCGCTCAGGCGATGCAGGGCGCGCGACATGCCGAAGCCGATTCCAGCAGCCACGAGCGGCGATGCGCCCCACAGCGCCAGGTAGGCGAGGGGCACGACGCGGTGCACGCCGAGGAGCGAAGCGCAGAGTGGATCGAGCAGCGCGGCAGCGATCGAGGTGCTGAGGGCGATGCGCGGCTTGGCTGGGATCAGCGTGGCGAACGCCAGGATGGGAAGGGAGCTCGGTGCGAGCAGCAGCCAGGCGCCCTGGGTGGGGAGTGGACCGCTGTAACGAATGAAACCGAGCAGCAGGCAGGTGGCGAACAGATGGACGTAGCCGAGGTCGAGCACGCCAGCGGGGCGCAGGCGTCGATAGCGCGTGAGAGCGGCGTAGAGCGCGCCGAGCGCGGCCAGTGCGGCAAATTGACCGCGCCACATGTCGGTCCAAGGAGCGTGCGGGGCGAGCGTCACGCCGATGCAAAGCAAGCAGGCGAGGCCCGCAGTCGTCACGGCGATGGCGAACAAGCGGTCGACGCTCTGCTGGAGCAGCTCGGTGCTCAGCTCGCCGTGAGCCGCTGCACGTACGGCTTCTTGTGCGTTCCAATCGCCACCCGTGGGCTCGGGACGCGGACCCGGCAGAGGGTCGAGTCGCTGCGGCGTTTCGCCGGCTGGTCCACGGCTCTCGGGCCCGTCAGCGACTCGCATCGCGGCCAGTATACGGGGGGGCAGCCCACGCGGAACGGGCGCGTCGATTTGGCTCAGGGTGGCCGCATGCCCGGGCTGGCTCGGCGGATCGGGATGGCGGGCGGCCCGGGCTAGCTCGGCCGTTCAGGGCGGCCTCTCGGGAGTCGAGCAGGGGCCATGGCGAAGGAGGTAGGGGTGAGTGATCGGGGAGGGCCCAGCTGGCTGGAAGCGGAACAGCGGCGCAGAGGTGCGCGCGATCATCGCGAAAGAACAGCCGAAATCGTCGAGCGAATGTCTAGGTGCGATGGAAAAATCTTCCGTGCATTACGTGACGGGCGAAAGAAGTCCGACGCAAATCCGAAACATTGACTCGCCCAGAATGGGGCACCCGCAATGGACCGGAAACAACGGATTCGGCGCGGTGAAGGCGAAAATTCAGCCTTCTTTTCTCACCGGCCCCGTCGTCGGTCCTCATCAACCACGGAGTTCCAGCTCATGATCCCCCCCAGGCTCGTATTGTTCTTTGCCGCACTCCTCGCGGCATTCCTGTCACTTGGCAGCGTTGCCGCCCCCGCCTACGCGGAGGAGAAGGCTCCCGCGGCTTCGACCGAGGATCTGGAGAAGCGCATCGCCGACCTCGAGGCCTACGTGAACAACGGAGCCCGTGGTGACGCCGAGACCACCAAGGTCGCGGGCCCTGGTCCCGGCCACAACAGCTTCATCATGATCTGTGCGGCCCTCGTGCTGTTCATGACCATGCCGGGTCTGTGCCTCTTCTACGGTGGTCTGGTGCGTTCCAAGAACGTGCTGTCGATCATGGCGCAGTGCATGGGCATCGCCGCACTGGTGGCCGTGATGTGGTGGGCGTTCGGTTACAGCCTCGCATTCGCACCTGGTAACGCCTTCATCGGTGGCCTCGACTTCGCCTTCCTCAAGGGCGTCGGCGCCGAGCCCAACACGGGTTACATGGCGTGGGTCTCGCACGACATCTTCTCGATGTTCCAGTTGATGTTCGCCATCATCACCCCCGGCCTGATCATCGGCGCCATCGCCGAGCGCGTGAAGTTCGGTGCGCTGATGGCATTCGTCGCGCTGTGGATGGTGGTCGTGTACTTCCCGCTCGCTCACATGGTCTGGGGCGGCGACGGCCTGATGAACGGTCTGTGGAACGCAGACGCCAAGATCAAGGCCATCGACTTCGCCGGCGGTACCGTCGTGCACATGTCGTCCGGTTGGTCGGCGCTCATCCTCGCCATCATCGTCGGTCACCGCACCGGCTTCGGCACGCAGAACTTCGCTCCGCACAGCCTCGTGCTCACCATGGTCGGCACCGGCATGCTCTGGGTCGGCTGGTACGGATTCAACGCTGGTAGCGCCGGTGGCGCCGACGGCATTGCCGCTCAGGCCTTCATGACCACCACCCTGGCTGCCGCGATCGCTGGTGGCGCATGGGCGGGCATCGAGTGGATCACCCGCGGCAAGCCCACCGTTCTCGGCTTCTGCTCGGGCATCGTCGGTGGTCTGGTCGTCATCACCCCTGCGGCCGGCTTCGTGACGGCGAGCGGCTCGGTGATCATCGGCATCCTGGCCGGCGTGGTTCCCTTCTTCGCCTGCACCAAGCTGAAGCACGCACTCGGCTACGACGACGCGCTCGACACGTTCGGCGTTCACGCCGTGGGCGGTACGCTCGGTGCACTCGTGACGGGCTTCCTGGCCACGCACGAAGCCAACGCCAACCTGGCCCTCAACCTGAACGACTACGTCGGCAAGACGCTGTGGCTCGAGCAGGTCAAG